>JAJYIC010000049.1 GCA_021790295.1 Pseudomonadota bacterium
GCGCTTATGATCGCGCCCTTCTCGGGAGGCGCCATGGAAGGGGATCTGCGCTTTGCGACTTTGGCGGGAGGCGAAAAAGTGCCGGCTCTCGGCCAGGGAACCTGGCATATGGGGGAGGACCCACGGCGCGCCGAAGAGGAAGCCCGGGCCTTGCGGCTCGGCATCACTCTTGGCATGACCCTTATCGACACCGCCGAGATGTACGGGTCGGGAGGCGCGGAAAGGGTCGTCGCCCGGGCTTCGGAAGGCGTGCGCGACAGCCTTTTTATCGTCTCCAAGGTGCTGCCTTACAACGCTTCGCGCGAAGGGGTCGTCGCCGCCTGCGAGAAGAGCCTCGAACGCCTCAAGACCGATCGCATCGACCTTTATCTTTTGCATTGGAAAGGCTCGATCCCTTTTGCCGAGACCCTCGAAGGCTTCGCGCGCCTCAAAAAGGAGGGAAAGATCCGCCATCACGGGGTGAGCAATTTCGACCGCGCCGAACTCGAAGAATGGCTTTCGCTCGCCGGAAGCGAAACTGTCGCCGCAAACCAGATCCTTTACAACCTAAGCAGGCGCGGCCCCGAATGGGACCTCATCCCGTTCTGCCGCGAACGCGGGGTGGCCGTCATCGCCTATACCCCTCTCGGCGAAAAGGGAATGCTCGGCAACGGGCGCCTTCAAGAGATCGCCCGCCGCCACGGCGCGAGCCCCGCGCAGGTCGCTCTCGCCTGGCTCCTCTCGCGCGGGGAGACGATCGTCATCCCCAAAGCCGCAAAGGGCGAGCATCTACGCGACAACCGCGCCGCTCTCGGGCTTTCCCTCGACGATTACGATCGGGCCGCTCTTGAACGCGCCTTTCCCCCGCCGCGATCGAAAAGCGCGCTCGCGATCGGCTGAGCGCGGCAGGCGTGGCCTTTAATCCAAAGGCAAGCCCGCATGGATCGCGCCGCGATCGATAGGGGTGAAGGCGCTCGCGAGAGAGGGCATGGCGACTTCGGCTATCGTTTCAGGGCTCCAGCCTCCCTGGCGGTGAACCATGCGCAAAGGCCGCATGTGGCCATAGATCGAAAGCTCTGCGGCGCGCTGGTGGAACACTTGCCCCGTAACGTTGCTCGCCTTTTCCGAAGCGAGAAAGACGCAAAGCGGGGCGATCGCGTCGGCTCTGCTGCGGCGCAAGCGCTCTTCGCGCAACGCCGCCGCCGCCGGATCCTTCGGTACCGGCACCGAGCGCGTCATGCGGGTGTCGGCGGAAGGGCAGATGACGTTTACGGTGACGCCTTTGCCCGCATTTTCCATCGCGACGACGCGCGCCAGAGCGACGATCCCGAGTTTTGCCGCGGCGTAATTCGCCTGGCCGACATTGCCGAGGAGGCCCGAGGTCGAGGACACCATGACGATGCGGCCGTAATTCTGCTCGCGGAAAAGAGTGATCGCCGCCCGCGCGATGTTGAAATGGCCCGTCAGGTGGACATCGAGGACCGCCTGCCAATCCTCCGGGAACATGTTGTGGAACATCTTGTCGCGCAGGATGCCGGCGGCGTCGAAAACGATGTGAAGCCCGCCGAACTCCCGTCGCGCTTCCTCGACCATTTTGAGGCAATCGTCGAATTTTGCGACCGAACCATAATTGGCGATGGCCTTGCCGCCCGCCTTGCGGATCGCTTCGACCGTCTCTTCCGCCGGGCTCTTGTCGAAGCCTTCGCCCCCGCCTCCCGCTCCGGGATCGTTGACGAGGACGCTTGCCCCCGCCGCAGCCATCGCTTTTGCCACCTCGGCGCCGACGCCGCGGCCCGAACCGGCGCAAATCGCCACCCGTCCTTCGAGCATGCCCATGGCTTTCCCCCGAAAAATCCTTCCCGCGGCGAAGCTCCTCGCGCCCGCCCCATTTGTCAATCGCCGCAAGCCAGTTGCGGGCTAACGGCGGCCGAAAAGGCGCTCGATATCGGCGAGATCGAGGGCAATAAAGGTCGGGCGCCCGTGATTGCACTGCCCGCTGTTGGGCGTCCTTTCCATCTGCCGCAAAAGAGCGTCCATCTCGGCGAAAGAGAGACGGGTTCCGGCCCTGACGCTCGTATGGCAGGCAAGGGTGGCGCAAAAATGCTCGAGACGGTCCCGGAGGAGGGTGCTTTCGCCGCTGTCGGCGACCTCTTCGGCGAGATCGCGGACGAGGCCTTTGACGTCGAACCGTTCGAGAAGAGCGGGGACCTCGCGGACGATGACCGCTCCCGCGCCAAAGGCTTCGAGGACGAGCCCGAATTCGGCAAATTCCGCCGCGCGCGCGGCAAGGGCCGAAGCCTCATCCCGTTCGAGTTCGACGATCTCGGGAAGAAGCAGGCTTTGGCGGGTGACCCCGCCCAGCGAAAGCGCCTCTTTCAAACGCTCGTAAAGGAGCCTTTCATGGGCCGCGTGCTGGTCGACGAGAACGATCCCGTTTGTCGTCTCGGCGAGGATATAGGTGCCGTGAAGCTGCGCGCGGGCGCTGCCTAAAAGGGAAGGCTCGATTGGGGCGGGCGCGGCGAGAGGCCCTGCGACGCTTTCCGCGAAAGCGAAAGAGCGCGTCTCTCCCGGGTCTGCGAAAAGGCGCGGTTCGGCGGCAAAAGAGGCCGCAGGGTGAGGGCGAAAGGCGGCAATCGCCGCTTCCCCGAGCGCCGGCGAAGGGCGGTGGCCTGCCCCCGAAAGAGCCGCCTTCAAGGCGCCGATAATGAGTCCGCGCACGAGGGCGGCATCGCGAAAGCGGATCTCGGCCTTCGAAGGATGAACATTGACGTCGATCTCATCGAGCGGCCCGTCGACAAAAAGAGCCGCCACGGGATGGCGCTCGCGCGGGATCACGTCCTGGTAGGCCGCGCGCAAAGCCCCCAAAAGAAGCCTGTCGCGCACCGGCCGGCCGTTGACGACAAGATATTGCTCGCGCGGTGACCTGCGCGAAAGGCTCGGCAATCCGGCAAAACCCGAAAGGCGGAAGCCTTCGCGCGAGGCTTCGATCGGCAACGCCCCTTCGGCAAAATCGCGCCCCAAAAGGGCGGCGAGACGAGGGCGCCTTTCGCTTTCCGCGGCAAGGCGCAAAAGCACCCGGCCCTCCTCGCCCGAAACCCTGAAGGCGATCTCGGGATGGGCAAGGGCAAGGCGACGCACCGCATCGAGAGCAAAATCGCGTTCGCTTTTCGAGGACTTGAGGAATTTGAGGCGGGCCGGCGTCGAAAAGAAAAGGTCGCGCACTTCGACCCGCGTTCCGCGGCTTTGCGCCGCCGGATAAGGAACGCCTTTCTCGCCTGCTTCGAGCGTTATCTCGAAAGCCTCCGCGGCGCCCTCCCGGCGCGAAGCGATGCGCAAACGGCTGACCGCTCCGATCGAAGGGAGAGCCTCGCCGCGAAAGCCGAGAGTGGCGATGCGCGAAAGATCTTCGCCTTCGAGCTTCGAAGTGCAATGGCGTTCGACCGCGAGCAGAAGCTCATCCCGGCTCATCCCGCAACCGTCGTCGGCGACGACAAAGCGGCTTTTCCCGCCTTCCTCGATCAGGATGTCGATAAAAAGGGCGCCCGCGTCGATGGCGTTTTCGACCAGTTCCTTGACCGCGGCGGCGGGTCGCTCGATGACCTCGCCTGCGGCAATGCGGTTGACGAGAAGAGGGGGGAGCTGGCGGATCCTCACGGCGGCATTCTACGCGCTTCCCGGCAAAAGAGGAGGGCGGGGTTTCGAAGTTTCGAAAAGGAGCGATGCGAGGCTCGAAGAGAGGTTTCGAAGGCCGGGATTTAATGCGAATGACACTTATTCGCATTGATCGACAGGGCGCACCCCTCTATGGTTCTCTCGCTCGATGCCGAAGGGTTGGGGAGCCGTCTTTGTCGACCGCACGGCCGGAAAGGGAAGAGTGAGCGAGCGCGCAAAACCCTCGAAGTCAAGCCTTGCCGGCGCCCGTTTCGCAGCGGCTTTTGTCGCGGCTTTTGCCCTTTTTGCGGCTCCGACGGCGCGCGCCGAGACAGCCGCTCCCGCACCCGCCAATGGAACGCCGGCGCCGGTTGAAAGCGCGCCCGGATCTCTCCTGACCCGCGACACTTTGCTCGGCGGCATGGGCGGGTTGCGTCCCTTTCTCGAGAAGTACGGGATCTCCCTCGACCTTTCGGAAACAAGCGAAGTTTGGGCCAACCTTTCCGGAGGATTGCGCCGCGGAGTGAGATACGACGGCCTTTTCGTGATGACCCTTTCGCTCGACACCCGCAAAGCCTTCGGTTGGGCGGGCGGCCGGTTTTACGCCAGCGGGCTTGAAATCCACGGACGCCAGATAAGCGCGGAATCCCTCGGCGTGCTGCAACCCGTAAGCGGGATCGAAGCGAACCGCGCGGCGCGCCTTTGGCAATTGTGGTACCGGCAGAGCTTTTGGGGCGGCCGCGCCGACGTCAAACTCGGGGAAGAGAGCGTCGACACCGAATTTCTCGTCAGCCGTTACGCGCTCACCTTCCTCAATCAGATGATGGGCTGGCCTCTCGTGCCCTCGGCCGACCTTTATGCCGGAGGGCCCGCCTACCCGCTCTCCTCTCTCGGCATCCGTCTTCGCCTGCGGGCGAGCGGCGCATTGACCGCCCTCGCCGGCGTCTTCGACGACAACCCTCCGGGCGGCCCGTTCGCCAACGATTCCGAGTTGCGCGACGGGGAAGCTTCCGGCACGCTTTTCAACCTCGGCACCGGCGCTCTCTCGATCGGTGAACTGCAATACGCGGCCAATTCCGCTCCGGGGAAAAGCTGCCGCACTCTCTTTTGCGGCCTTCCCGGGACCTACAAGATCGGCGCCTTTTTCGATACCGCCCCCTTTCCCGATCAACGTTTTGCGAGTGACGGGCTTTCGCTTGCCAACCCATTGAGCAACGGCGTCCCGCGCAGCGACCGCGGCAATTGGAGCCTCTACGCCGTCCTCGACCAAAGGATCTGGCGCGAAGGACCGCAAAGCCCGCGTTCTCTCAACTTCTTTTTGCGGCCGATGGGGGCGCCGGGCGACCGCAATCTCGTTTCCTTCAGTGTGAATGCGGGCCTTTCCCTTCGCGCCCCTTTCGCCTCTCGCCCCGGCGACAGTTTTGGCGTCGGCGTCAACTGGGGCCATGTCGGCAGCGGCGCTTCGGGTCTCGATCGTGACGAAGCATTTTTTTCGGGCAACACCCTCGCTCCGGTGCGCTCGAGCGAGACCGCGATCGAAGTGACTTATGTGGCGGAAATTGCGCCCTGGTGGCAGATCCAGCCCGATTTTCAATATTTCTTCCGGCCGGGCGGCGGCATTCCCAATCCCTCGAACCCCGCGGAGAGGATCGGCAACGAAGCGGTGGTCGGCCTCAGGACCGTCATCGCCTTTTGAGGGCGGTTCTCTTCAAAGCCGCCCCGTTTTGCGCCTTGACAGGCTAAGAGGCAAATCGGTACCATAATACTATAATAAGGGACGGCTTCGGATCTGGCGGTGATCACCTTCGACACTCAACCGGCGCATTACCAGCACTGGCGTCTTTCCTCCAAAGGAGCCGTGGCGCGGCTCGCGCTCGATGTCGCCGAAGAAGGGGGGCTCGACGAAGGTTATCGCCTCAAGCTCAATTCTTATGATCTCGGCGTCGATATCGAGCTTGCCGACGCCTTGAACCGCATCCGTTTCGAGCATCCGGAGGTGCGCGTCGTCATTTTCGAAAGCGGCAAAGAGCGCGTCTTTTGCGCCGGCGCCAACATCGGCATGCTGGCCCGCGCAAGCCATCCGGCAAAGGTCGATTTCTGCCGCTTTACCAACGAGACAAGGGGAGGGATCGAGGATTCGAGCCGAAAGAGCGGTCTCAAATTCATCGCCGCGATCAAAGGCGCCTGCGCCGGAGGCGGGTACGAACTCGCCCTTTGCTGCGACGAGATCCTCATGGTCGACGACCGCTCGACGACGATCTCTTTGCCCGAGGTGCCGCTTTTGGGGGTGCTGCCGGGAACCGGGGGCCTCACCCGCCTTACGGAAAAGCGCCGGGTGCGCCGCGACCTCGCCGATCTTTTTTGCACCACCGCCGAAGGAGTGCGCGCGCCGCGCGCGAAGGATTGGGGACTCGTCGATTTTGCCGCCGCACCCGGGGAATTCGACGCTTTGGTCGCCGCCCGCGCCCGCGCCCTTGCCGAAGGAAGCGATCGCCCTTCAGGGGAAGACGGGGTCGCGCTTCCTCCTTTGGCGCGGCGGATCGGGGAAGGGGGCTACCGCTATTCCCACCTCAAGGTCGCGATCGCGCGCGAAAAGCGTGCCGCAACCCTCCTTTTCGCCGGCCCCGAAGAGAGCCGGTTGGCGGAAAACATCGACGGCATCCTCAAAGCGGGTGCGCTCTGGTGGCCTCTTGCGGTGGCGCGCGAACTCGACGACGCCCTTCTTCTCCTGCGCGCCAACGAGCCCGAGATCGGAACCCTTCTCCTCAAAACGGAAGGGTCGCTTCCGGCCGTTTTGCACTGCGAGGAGATCATCGAAAGACACCGCGGGCATTGGTTCGTGCGCGAGGTCATCGGTTTTTTGCGACGCGCCTTGCAGCGCCTCGAAGTCACTCCGAAGACCCTTTTTGCCCTTATCGACAAAGGCTCCTGTTTTGCCGGAACCCTTTTCGAATTGGCGCTTGCCGCCGATCGCAGCTACATGCTGGGGGGAAGAGAGGGAGCGCGCATCGCTCTCGGCCCGCGAAATTTCGGCGGCCTCGAACTCTTGAACGGGGCGACTCGGCTCAAAAGCCGCTTCCGCGCCTTGGCGCCGGACGCCGGCCTCTCGCCGTTATGCGGTACGCCTCTCGAAGCCGAAGAGGCGCTCGCAAAGGGTCTTGTCACCCTTGCCCCGGACGAACTCGATTGGGAAGAGGAGATAAGGCTTGCGATCGAAGAGCGCGCAAGCCTTTCTCCCGACGCCCTTTCGGGGCTTGAAGCCAATCTCCGTTTCGCCGGCGCCGAAAGCCTCGAAACCAAGGTCTTCGGCCGTCTTTCGGCTTGGCAGAACTGGATTTTCGCGCGCCCCAACGCGACCGGCGAAAAAGGCGCGTTGAAAAGTTACGGCGGCGGGCGGCCCAGTTTCGACTGGCGGCGGGCGTAAGAGGAGAGGGCCATGGACGGCGGCGAACGCATTCCGAACAATGTCGGCCTTGGCCAAAACCAGAGCCTCAAACGCGCTCTCGAACACTGGCAGCCGCATTTTTGCGAATGGTGGCGGCAGCTCGGTCCCACCGATTTTTTCGCCGGCGAAGTCTACCTGCGCACCGCCGTCGGCGCCGACGCCAAAAGCTGGGCGCGTTACGGTCTCGTCCGCCTGCCGGAATACCGCTGGGGCATCTTTCTTGCCCCGGGCGAGGCGGATCGCCGCATCGGTTTCGGCGATGATTTCGGCCTTCCGGTTTGGCAGCAGGTTCCGGGCGAGCATCGCGCGGCCTTGCGCCGTCTGATCGTCACGCAAGCCGACACCGAACCGGCCTCGGTCGAGCAGCAGCGCGGTCTCGGCCACAGCTGCCCCTCTCTTTACGACCTGCGCAATCTCTTTCAGATCAATGTCGAAGAGGCGCGGCACTTGTGGGCGATGGTCTATCTTCTTCACGCCCACTTCGGACGCGATGGGCGCGAAGAAGCCGAAGCGCTTTTGGAACGCCACTCGGGAGACCGCGACAGGCCGCGCATCCTCGCCACCTTCAACGAGCCGATCGAGGATTGGCTTTCCCTTTTCATGTTTACCTATTTCACCGACCGCGACGGCAAGTACCAGTTGAAATCGCTCGCCGAAAGCGCCTTCGATCCGTTGTCGCGCACGGCGCGGTTTATGCTCACGGAAGAAGGCCACCATCTTTTTGTCGGCGACAGCGGGCTTTCGCGAGTCGTCCGCCGTTCGCTCGAAGTGATGCGCGACAACGCAAGCGACGACCCGCAAAGAGTGCGGGATAGGGGTGCGGTCGATCTGCCGACCTTTCAGCGTTACATCAATTTCTGGTTCAGTTCGTCGCTCGATCTTTTCGGCGCCGAGATCTCCTCGAACGCGGCGAGCTATTTCGCAAGCGGCCTCAAAGGGCGCCCGGACGAGGCGCGATACCAGGACCACCGCGCCCTCGGCGAGGCTCTTCTTCTCGATAAGCCCGATGGAAAAGGCGGGGCGGGGAAAGAGGAAGCGCCTTTGCGGAACGCCATGAACGAAGTCGCGCGCCGCGCCTATGTCAAGGAATGCGGGGTCGGGGTCGAACGCTGGAACCGGCTGATCGAAAAGGCCGGCCATGAGTTTCGCTTGTCGCTTCCAAGCCCGCGCTTTCACCGCGCGATCGGGTTCTGGGCCGGGGTCTTCGCCGATCCCGAAGGGAAGATTCTCTCCGCAGGGGCGTTTTCTGCGCGTCGCGCGGAGTGGCTCCCTTCGGCCGAAGATCGGGCTTTTGTCAAAAGCCTGATGCGCGCCGTCGTCGAACCCGGAAAGATGGCGGGCTGGGTCGCCCCTCCCGTCCACGGCGTCGACCACCTTCCGCTCGATTACGAATACGTGCGCCTTTAGCCCGGATTTCCCGATCCGGACGGGGCTACGGGGAAGGTTTACGGTTCGAGCCAGCCGCGCGCCGCCGCCCAGGCCGCGGTGCGCCGGCGTAGGGCCGCCGCATCGGCGCCTTTCTGCCGCCAGAGCGCGCGTAGCCGAGCGATCTCTTCGCTGCGCCGTTCCCATTCGGGGCCAAGGCGGGCTTCGAGATCGCGGCGCAGGAGAGCGGCAAGGCCCGGAGAGCGCCCTTCGGTCGAAACGGCGAGCGTCAAGGAGCCGCGGCGCAAAACCGAGGACGAATGAAAGTCGCTTTGGCTGGGGTCATCCTCGACATTGACGAGGACCCCGGCGGCCGCGGCGGCAAGGGCGATCTCGGCCGCGGCGGCGTCGGCGAGCGCCGCGAGGAAGACAAGCTGCGCCCGCGCGATTTCCCTTGCCGTCGGCAGGCGGCGCAAGAGACGCGCTCCCGCCGCCTTTTCGAGCGCCTTCGAGGGCGAAGGCGCAAAGACTTGGAGCGCCCCGGCGCCCGCTTCCTCGAGAAGCCCGAGACGCCGGCAGGCCGCATCACATTCGCCGACGAGGATCACCCGGACCCGGGAGAGATCGATCGAAATCGGCAGCATCAGGCGGCCGAACTGCGGCGCCGCGCGACGGCTTGGCGCAAGGCTGGAAAACCCCGGCGCGCGCAGAAATCGCCAAACCCCTCTCCTTGCGCGCGTTCTGCGGCAAAAAGCGCGAAGAGCGGATCGAGGGCCGAAGCGATTGCGCCAAGCGCCACCTTGTCGGCGAGAAGCTCGCTCTGCCGCGTGCCTTCGAAATCGCCGCCGACAAAAATCGCATAAAACCCCGGCATGCGGCCGACGATGCCGATATCGCCGTTATAGGGCCGCGCGCAGCCGTTCGGGCAGCCGGTGATGCGGACGCTCAAACGCTCGCTTTCGAGCCCATAACGCTTGAGGCTTTGGGCGATGGCGCCGGTGATGGCGCCGCGCACGCGCTCGGCCTCCGTCAGCGCGAGGCCGCAACTCGGCAAGGCGGGGCAGGCGAGAGCCCAGCGCTCGACCGGAAGCATCTCGTCGGCAAGGCGCACGCGGTGTTGCGAAAGGATGGCGGCGATCGCGTCGCGGTCTTTGCGGCGGATGCCGGAAAGAATGATGTCCTGGCTCGGCATCAGGATCGGGTCGCAAAGAAAGCGGGCGACGATTTCCCCCAAAGCGCTGCGGATGGAGGAGTCCTCCGCGTCGCCGATGCGCCCGCTTGCGATCGGAATGCCGAGATAAAGCCTTCCCTGCCCTTCTTCGTGCCAGCCGAGATGATCGGGCACGGCAAACGCGCGCATCGGCCGGCATGGGACGAGCGTTTTGCCGAGAGTTTCCGAAAGCCGCGCGCGCGCCCATTCCTCGCCCTTTTCGGCGATCACATATTTGAGGCGGGCGTGGCGGCGGTCGCCGCGGTCGCCCCAGTCGCGATGGAGCTTTACGACCGCTTCCGCCGCTTGGAGAAGATCCTCTGGCTCGATAAAGGCGACGGGGCTTGCAAGGCGCGGATAGGTCTTCGGGTTGTTGTGGGTCATCCCGTGGCCGCCGCCGAGAAGGAAATTGTAGCCTCTGACCCGCTCGCCTTCGAACAGGGCAACGATCGCGAGATCGTTCGTCAACACGTCGATCGTGTTGTCTTCGGGGATCGCAAGCCCGACCTTGAACTTGCGCGGAAGATAGCGCTCGCCGTAAAGGGGGTCGGGCTCGACGACCGCTTCCCTCTCGTCCTCCCACTTCTCTCCTTCGACCCAGATCTCGTGATAGGCGCGCGTGCGCGGCAGGAGGTGAGCCGAAAGGCGCCGCGCGTCCTCTTCGAGCCGGCGGTGGACGCCGTCGCGGATCGGAGCGGGTACGGTCGTCACGGTGCGCACGACGTCGCCGCAAGCCGAAAGCGTCGTCAGAAGGGCGGCGTTGACCGAGCCGATCGTCGCTTTGAGCCCATCTTTCAAGACCCCGTGGAACTGGATGCTCTGGCGCGTGGTGACGCGCAGGGTACCGTTGCCGTAGTTTTCGGCGAGCCTGTCGAGCGCGAGATATTGCGCGGCCTTGAGCCTGCCGCCCGGGATGCGCACGCGGACCATGAACTGCCACAGCTTTTCTTCTCCGCGCTGTTTGCGCTGGGTGGCGCTGTCGCGGTCGTAACCCTGATAGACGCCGTGGAATTTGAGAAGCGCGTAGCCTTCATGATCGAATGAGGCCGCCCCATCGCCAAGATCGCGGGCGAGCTGACCGCGCAGGCCGCGGCTTTGCGCCTTGATCGCTTCGGCCTTCGAGATGGTCTCGATCTCTGCCACGCCCGTCTCCTTTCGAGGCCCCGAGAACGGCAAATCCCATTCTCACGACGTGCTAAGGAATAATTTACACGCCGAATGAGTCAAGAGAATATTTATACATATTATTAATGTTTTGCTCCTGCGCGATCGC
>JAJYIC010000050.1 GCA_021790295.1 Pseudomonadota bacterium
AAGGCTCCCGTTGCGCAAGGATCGCCATTGCCGGTGGCCCATTTTTCCTCCGCAGAGCCTCCAAATGCCCCCTCGCCCGCGCCGATCGCCCCAATAGGGCGGCCGAAGGTCCTTTTTCTCATCACCGAGGACTGGTTTTTCTGCTCGCATCCTTTGCCGATCGCGCGAGCGGCGCGAGAGGCGGGTTTCGAGGTCGTCGTCGCCACCCGCGTGCGCGACCACGGCGAGAGGATCCGCGCCGAAGGTTTCGCCCTTCGCGCGCTGCCCTGGCGACGCCGGGGCGACGGGGTCTTGGGCGCCCTCGGCGCGATTTTCGCGATCGCCCGGCTTTACCGCGCCGAACGCCCGGATCTCCTCCACCACATCGCACTGAAAGCGGTTCTGTTCGGCGCTCTTGCCCGTCGTCTCGCCTTTCTTCGGAAGAGGGACGCGCCGCCGATGATCGCCGCTGTGATGGGGCTCGGCTCGGGTTTTTCGTCAGAAACGCTTTCGGCGCGGCTTTTGCGCCCCGCTTTGAAGCTTGCTTTGCGCTTTGCCGGGCGCGTGGCGCATGCGCGCGTCGTCGTCGAAAATTCCGAAGATAAGAGCACTCTCGCCGCTCTCGGGATCGCCCCACGGCGGATTGCGGCAATCTGCGGCTCGGGGGTCGATACGAGCCGGTTTTTGCCGCAACCAGAGCCCGACGAGGAAGGGGTGACGGCCGCGCTTGTCGCCCGCATGTTGCGCGACAAAGGCGTCCTCGCCGCCGCCGCAGCGGTTGCCCGCCTGCGCGCGCAGGGCTTCAAGGTGAGGCTCCTTCTCGCCGGCCCGACCGACCCCGACAACCAAGGCTCTCTCGGCGCGGAGGAACTCGAAGCGCTTTCGCGCGAGCCGGGGATCGCCTGGCTCGGCCCCGTCGCCGACGTGCGCGAGGTTTGGGCTCGCGCGGCGATCGCGCTTTTGCCTTCGACTTATGGCGAAGGCTTGCCGAAGGCGCTTCTCGAAGCGGCCTCTTGCGCAAGGCCGATCGTCGCGAGCGACGTTGCGGGCTGCCGCGAGATCGTCCGCCCCGGGGAAACCGGTCTTCTCGTCCCCGCGGGCAACGAGGAGGCTCTCGCCGAAGCGATCGCGGCGCTTGCCCGCGATCCGCAAAGGCGCCGGGCCATGGGCGCGGCCGGACGCGCGCTTGTCGAAGAAAGGTTTTCCGAAGCGATCGTCGCCCGCGACAGCCTTGCCCTTTACCGCGCCCTGCTCGAAGAAAAGGAGCAAAAGACGTGATCCGCCTGTGGATCGGGGTCGCCGGGTTGGGCGGGCTTCTTTCCCTTTCCGCCGCAGCCTACGCGGCCCATTTCGCTGCGGGAGAGCCCGCCACCGAGGCGCTTTTGCGCACCGCAGCCGAATACGGACTGATCCATGCCGCCTCTCTTCTCGCGCTTGCCGCGATCGTCCAGAAGCGCGAGCGGCCTTCCCTTCTTTTCGCCCTTGCCGGTTGGGGATTTTCGGCCGGCATCCCGCTCTTTTCCGGGAGCCTTATCCTGTTGGCGATCGGAGGACCCGAGAGCCTCGCCCTCCTCACCCCTTTCGGCGGCGCGGCCCTTCTTCTCGGCTGGGCGGCGCTCCTTTTTGCGGCTTGGGGGCGCTTTTGACGGAGGGGGGACTAGCCTCCAGCACGGAAAGGCCGCGTTCGCTGTAATATTCGAGCGCGCCTTGGTGAAGCTTGGCGCCGAGAACCGAAAGGGCCTCGGGAGAAACCGCGGCCCAGCGCGGGTCGCGCGCCGAAAGCGCCTTCTTTTCCGCCCAGAAGGCCGCGGTGATGCGGTAAGCCTCGGCTTTTCCCATTGCCGCGGTCGTATAAACTCCGAGAGGGAGCGCAAGGGTCACGGTATCGGCGGCGATCCCCGGATAGGTCGAGCGCGGGATGACCATCGCGCTGAGCCCTTCGCTGCGCGCGATGAGGACCGCGAGATCGGCCTGGGGCACGCCCAGAAGCTTGATCGGCACCCGTTTCGCCAGGGCGAGGATATCGGGCGCGGGAAAGGCGGCCGCCTCGGCAAAACCGACGGCCTTGTCGTCGGCAACCGCAGCGAGCGGGTTCTCGCCGCCGACGGGCGCCGTCTTGACCGCGCCTTTGGGGCGTTCGAGGGCGAGGAGCGCGGTCGTCTCTTCGGCGGTGAAACTGCCCCGCGCGCCGGCGATAAAACGCTCGCCGGCGAGATCGGCAAGGCTTTTGAGGCCGCGGCCGGCGCGCACGACCCAGTGCAAAGAGAGGAAGGGAAACGGGAAAAGGACGCGGATGCCGCGACCCGGCGCCTCTTTGCCGCTGCGCAACGCTTCCTCGATCCAGCCCGGCTCGCAAATGAACAGCTCCGCCCCGCCTCGCGCGACGGCTTTGGCGGCGTTGGCGGAGGAGCCGGCGCTCGCCTCGACTTTGAGCTTGAGCGGCGCCTGGGGCGAAGCGGCGAGAGCTTCGGCGAGTTCTCGCGCCAGTTCATAGCTCGAACCGTCTTGCCTTCCGGCGAGCAAGACGAGGCTTCCCTCTGCGGCAAGGCTCGAGCGCGAGGCCGCTACGGCGGCGACGCTGAAAAGCATCGCGGCAAACAGAGAAGCCCCCTTTCGCAATCCCCCCTCCTCTCCTCCGTTCGGCCTGAAACGTCAGCCCCGAAACGCGAGAAAGGGCTGCAGCCACCCGGCAGCGGGAACGCTCGACCCGGCAGCGGGCTGGCCATTGCGGTAAGAGATGTGCGACACTTTCGCCAAACGCCTCTTATCAGCGCGCCGATGACGACCCTTCTTTACACCCATCCGGCCTGTCTTGAACACGATCTCGGAAGCCATCACCCGGAATCTGCGGAACGATTGAAGGCCGTCTTGTCTGCGCTCGAAGCGAAGGAATTCGCCCCTCTCGAACGCCGTCTTGCGCCCGATGCGGCGCTCGAAGACCTTTTGCGCGCCCATTCGCGCCGCTATGTCGAAGGCATTTTCGCCGCGATACCGGCGCGAGGCACGATCGCTCTCGACGCCGACACCTTTCTCTCTCCGGGTTCGGGGAGGGCGGCATTGCGTGCGGCCGGAGCCGTCGCGGCCGCAGTCGACGCCGTTCTTGCGGGCGAAGGCAAGAACGCCTTTTGCGCCGTGCGCCCCCCGGGACACCACGCTCTCTCCCAAAGGGCGATGGGGTTCTGCCTTTTCAACAATATCGTCATCGGGGCTTTGAGGGCGCATGCGGTGCATGGCCTCACGCGCATCGCGGTCGTCGATTTCGACGTCCATCACGGCAACGGAACTGAGGCGGCTTTCGCCGCCGAGGCCGGGTTTTTTTACGCTTCGACCCATCAGGCGCCGCTTTATCCCGGCACCGGTGCGGTCGAGGACCGAGGGGTCGGCAATATCGTCAACGCGCCGCTTTCGCCGTCCTCGGGCGGAAGAGAGTTCCGCGAGGCCTTCCGCGAGAGCATCCTTCCCGCGCTCTCGGCCTTCCGCCCCGAGCTTCTCCTGGTCTCGGCGGGTTTCGATGCGCATCGAGACGATCCTTTGAGCGGGCTTTCGTTGGAGGAAGCCGATTACGCCTGGGTCAGCGAAGAGCTTCTTCAGATTGCCGCACGCTTTGCCGGCGGCCGGATCGTCTCGGTTCTCGAAGGGGGATACGATCGCCGGGCGCTCGCCGCCTCCGCGGCCGCTCATGTTCGCGTTCTGATGACCGCTTGAAAAGGCGGGATGCCTGTTGCATTTGCGCAACGACAGGCGGGTTTCGCGCCGTCGTTGGCGGCGCGGGCGGGTCTTTCGCTTGGTATTTTTTGCTAGAGAGAGGCAATGGCTGTTTCTGGGGCTGTTTCTGGGGCTGTTTCTGGGGCTGTTTCCGGGGCTGTTCCGGGGGTTGATTCGGGCGTTCCGGCCGAAATTGCGCAGATGAGCTTTGAGGAGGCGCTTGCCGAGCTCGAAGAGATCGTGCGGCGGCTCGAAAAGGGGCAGACGAAGCTCGACGAGGCGATCCTCTCTTACGAGCGCGGCGCCCTTCTCAAACGGCACTGCGAGCAGAAATTGAACGAGGCGCAGCAAAGGGTCGATCGCATCGTTCTCGGCGCAGGCGGCGCCATTACCGCGGAGCCGGAGAAACTTGACTGAGACTCTGTGGTCTGAGGCGATCTCTTTCCCCGATGCGCTCAACGAGGCGGCGCGCCTGACCGACGCCCTTCTCGAGCGCCATCTCCTCACCCCTCCCGGGCTCGAAGCGAGGGTTGTGCAGGCGATGCGTTATGCGGCGCTCTCTCCGGGGAAAAGGCTTCGCCCTTTTCTCGTTCTCGCCGCTTCGCGTCTTTTCGCCGTGGCGCCGCGCTCAGCTTTGCAGGTTGCCGCGGCGGTCGAGATGGTTCACGCCTATTCCCTCGTGCACGACGACCTGCCGGCGATGGACAACAGCGATCTGCGCCGCGGCCGTCCGACCTGCCACCGGATATTCGACGAAGCGACGGCGGTTCTCGCCGGAGACGGACTTTTGACGATGGCTTTCGGGGTCCTGTCGCAACCCGACACGCACGGCGATCCGGCGGTGCGCTGCGAGCTTGTCTCGGCGCTCGCCGCCGCGGCCGGCGCCGCCGGCATGGTCGGGGGCCAGATGATCGACCTTCTGGCCGAAAGGCAGACCCTCGATATCGGCGCCATCACCCGCCTGCAAAGGCTCAAGACCGGAGCGCTGATCGCCTTTTCCTGCGAGTCGGGGGCGATCCTCGCCAAGGCCTCGACCGAGTTGCGCCTTGCGCTCAAAGGTTATGCGCACGATCTCGGCCTTGCCTTTCAGATTGCCGATGATCTTCTCGATGTCGAAGGTTCGGCAGCAGAAACCGGAAAGCCCGTCGGCAGCGACGCCGCCGCCGGAAAGGCGACTTTCGTATCCATCCTCGGGGCCGCTCGCGCCCGCGCCCAGGCCGAGCATTTGATCCGCCAGGCCGTCGCCCATCTTGATTTGTTCGAGCAAAGAGCGGACCTTTTGCGGGAGGCGGCGCGCTTTGTCGTCACCCGCCGCAGCTGAGGAGCAGAGCGTTGGATAAGAAACCGGCCTACAGCATTTCGAATCGCACGCCTCTTCTCGACCGCATCAACATCCCCGCCGACCTGCGCCGTCTTCCCGAAGCGGATCTGCGCCAACTCGCCGACGAACTGCGCGCCGAGCTGATCGATGTCGTCTCCAAGACCGGAGGGCATTTTGGCGCCGGCCTCGGCGTCGTCGAGCTGACCGTGGCGCTGCACTATGTCTTCGACACGCCTCGCGACCGCCTGATCTGGGATGTCGGCCATCAGGCCTATCCGCACAAGATCCTCACCGGACGGCGCGACCGCATCCGCAGCCTGCGCCAAGGCGGCGGGCTTTCCGGCTTTACCAGGCGTTCGGAAAGCGAATACGACCCGTTTGGCGCGGCGCACAGCTCGACCTCCGTCTCTTCCGCTCTCGGCATGGCCGTGGCGCGCGACTTCCGCAGCGAAGAGCGCAACATCATCGCCGTCATCGGCGACGGCGCGATGAGCGCCGGCATGGCCTATGAGGCGATGAACAATGCCGGCGCCATGGATTCGCGCCTGATCGTCATTCTCAACGACAACGATATGTCGATCGCCCCTCCCGTCGGGGCGATGAGCGCCTACTTGTCGCGCCTTCTTTCCTCCAAATCCTTCCTTTCGCTACGCCATTTCGCGGGCGAGGTCGCGCGCCGCCTGCCGAAAAGGCTCGAAGAGGCGGCGCGGCGCGCCGATGAGATGGCGCGCGGCTTTGTCACCGGAGGCACGCTCTTCGAGGAACTGGGCTTCTATTATGTCGGACCGATCGACGGCCACAATCTCGACCATCTCCTTCCGGTCCTCAAAAACGTCCGCGACAGCCGCAAATCCGGTCCGGTCCTGGTTCACGTCGTGACCCACAAAGGGCACGGGTATCCTCCGGCCGAAAAGGCCGCCGACAAACATCACGCAGTCGTCAAATTCGACGTCGTCACCGGCGACCAGGTGAAAGGAAAGCCGAGCGCGCCCTCCTACACCTCCGTTTTTGCCAAGGCACTGATCAAAGAGGCCGAAAAGGACGAGCGCATCCTCGCCATCACCGCGGCGATGCCATCGGGAACAGGCCTCAATCTTTTCGCCGAAAAATTCCCCAACCGCTCATTCGACGTCGGCATCGCCGAGCAGCATGCGGTCACTTTTGCGGCCGGGCTTGCCGCCGAAGGGATGAAGCCTTTCGCGGCCATCTATTCGACCTTTCTTCAGCGCGCCTACGACCAGGTGGTCCATGACGTGGCGATCCAGAGCCTTCCGGTGCGCTTTGCCATCGACCGCGCCGGCCTTGTCGGCGCCGACGGGCAGACCCATGCGGGCTCGTTCGACGCCGTTTATCTCGGCTGCCTTCCGGGTTTTGTCGTCATGGCCGCAGCCGACGAGGCCGAGCTTTTCCACATGGTCGCGACTTCAGCGGCGATCGATGAGGGGCCTTCGGCGGTGCGCTACCCGCGCGGCGAAGGGATGGGAATACCGCTTCCGCAAGAGGGGATCCCTCTCGAATTGGGACGCGGGCGGATCCTGCGCGAAGGAACGAAGATCGCCCTCCTTTCCTTTGGCGCGCGCCTCGGCGAATGCCTCAAGGCGGCGCAGGAGCTGGGCGCCTATGGGCTCTCGACGACGGTCGCCGATGCGCGGTTTTTGAAACCCCTCGATACCGATCTCGTCACCCGCCTCGCGCGCGAACACGAGGTCTTGATCACCATCGAGGAAGGCGCGATCGGCGGTTTCGGCAGCCATGTCCTCGGCTATCTGGCGATGAGCGGGGCTCTCGATCACGGGCTCAAGATCCGCACCATGGTTCTGCCCGATCTTTTCCTCGATCATGACAGCCCTTTTGCCCAATACGAGCGCGCTGGGCTCAACTCGCGGCACATCGCGGCGATGGCCTTGTCGGCTTTGGGACGCGAGATCGCCCTCGAGCCGGCGCGGGCCTAGCGCGCGTTCCGCCCTGAAAAAGAAAGAGCGCGCCGACCGTCTTCTTCTCGATCGAGGCCTCGCCGAAAGCCGCGAGAAGGCGCAGGCGCTGATCCTTGCGGGGCTTGTCTTTTGCGGCGAAAGGCGGATCGAGAAGCCTTCGGAAACCTTCCCTCCCGAAGCCCCGCTTTCTCTCAAAGGGCGCGATCATCCTTGGGTTTCGCGCGGCGGAGTAAAGCTCGCGCACGCCCTCGACCATTTCGGCATCGCCCCCGAAGGCAAGACGGCGCTCGATATCGGCGCCGCAACCGGGGGATTTACCGAGGTTCTTCTCGCGCGCGGCGCACGCCGGGTCTATGCCGTCGATGTCGGCTACGGCCAGATCGCCTTGAAACTCAGGGAAGACCGGCGCGTCCAACTTCTCGAAAGGCAGAACGCACGCTTTCTCTCGCGGCGCGAGGTTCCCGAACCCATCGATATTGTGACGGTCGACGCGAGCTTTATCGGCCTTAAGACGCTTCTGCCCGCGCCGCTTCGGCTCTGTGCGCCAAAAGCCGAGCTTATGGCGCTCGTCAAACCGCAATTCGAAGCCGGACGCGAACAGGTGAAAAAGGGCGGGGTGGTGCGCGACCCTTTGGTCCAGAAAGAGGCCTGCGAGAAGGTCGCACGCTTCCTCGAAGAAGAGGCGGGGTGGTCGGTCGTCGGCATTATCGAAAGCCCGATTCTGGGGCCTGCGGGAAACCGCGAATTCCTTCTTTATGCGTTGACGTCCCCCGCCAAGGCGCCCGGCGGCGCCCGCTAAGCAGCGCCTTTCAGCCTTTGCGCTTGATCCCGGCGAGCCTTTCCAGAACCGCGCAGACGGCGGCGGTGTCTTCCCGCTCCCGGCCTTGCGCGAGGGCGGCGTGATAGAACTGCACGGCGGCGGTGAAAAGCGGCGTCGGGCAATGAAGATCGGCGGCGAATGCGCCGATGATGCCGAGGTCTTTCAAATGCGTCTTGAAAGTCGCCGTCGGCTCTTCGTACCGGCCTGCAACCATAAGGGGCCCCCGCACCTGAAACATGCGCGAGGTGCCGGCGCTGTCAGCGATCACATCGAAGACGAGCGCGGGTTCGAGCCCCGCCTTTTCGCCGAGGACAAAGGCTTCGGCCGCCGAGAGATTGTGGATGGTGACGAGATGGTTGGCGATGAATTTCATCTTGCTGCCGTTGCCGAAGGCGCCGACATATTTTTGCGCCCGCGACATGCCGGCAAAGACTTCGCGGCAACGCTCGAAAGCCTCCTTGTCGCCGCTCGCGAAGACGACGAGGTCTTTTTTCGCGGCCTGGGCGCCGGTGCCGCTCACCGGGCAGTCGAGGAGAATCTTGCCGGTTTCGGCAAGACGGGTCTTCGCCCGGGTCTTCGCCTCGACCGGCAAGGTGCTGCATTCGATGACGATCTGGCCTTTGCCGTTGCCCGAGGCGATCCCGCCCTGGCCCGTCGTCGCCTGTGCGAAAGCCTCTTCGCTCGGGAGCGAGGTGATAAGGATCTCGGTCTTCTCGGCGACCTCGCGGGGGGAAGAGGCGGGGATCCCGCCTGCTCGCGAAAGCCGCGCCATCGCCTCCTCGGCGACGTCGTAACCGGCGACCTCGAAGCCGCCCTCTAAAAGATTGCGCATCATCGCCGTGCCCATGATGCCGATGCCGACGATGCCGACGCGCCTTGCCATTCTTTGCCTCCGTTAATTTTGAGGCGATGAGAAAAGCGCGATTGCACTTTTTCGGCAAGGGGGCTGCCGCTGCGCAAGGGGCCGGGTCTTCCCGGCGTTCCGTCCTCCGCCGCGATCGCCACGAGGGAGAGAGCGAACGCAGAAGCGCCGAAGCGAGGTCCCGCCTTTTACGCTTTCGGCTGTGCGACCACCCGCAGATAAGGCTTCAGGGTGCGAAATCCGCCGGGATATTTCTCTTTCGCTTGCTCGTCCGATATCGAGGTCGGGATGATGACGTCTTCTCCCGGCCACCAGTTGACGGGCGTTGCCACCGTGTGTTTTGCCGTCAGCTGGCATGAATCGAGCAGCCTGACCACCTCGTCGAAATTGCGGCCGGTGCTCATCGGATAGGTGAGCATCGCCTTGATCTTCTTGTCGGGACCAATGACGAAGACCGAGCGAACCGTGGCGTTGTCGGCAGCCGTGCGACCCTCCGAGGTTGTCCCTGCGTCGTCAGGAAGCATGTCATAAGCGGTGGCGACCTTGAGCTCGGGGTCGGCAATGATGGGATAGTTGACTGCGTGGCCCTGGGTTTCCTCGATATCCCTTGCCCAGCGCGAATGGTCGCTCACCCGATCGACGCTGAGGCCGATGATCTTGGTATTTCTTTGGTCGAATTTCGGCTTCAGCCCGGCCATGTATCCAAGCTCAGTGGTGCAAACCGGCGTGAAGTCTTTTGGATGAGAGAACAAGATCGCCCAGCTTTCACCGATCCACTCATGAAAGGTGATCCTGCCCTCGGTCGTCTCGGCCGTAAAGTTCGGAGCCTCGGAGTTTATTCTTAGAGACATTGCCTTTACCTTCCCGCGAGAGGCGCTTGAAAGAGGGGGATGATAGTCTCAATTCCGAGGATTCGCTAGGGTCTTTAACAGCCGTCCGGTCCAATCCTCCCGCCGATCGGCCGCGAGAAACGCGCCTTTTCGATCCTCTACCCTTGCTCCAACCGGCTCATTTCCTCGATAGGGCGGAGCGGAGAAGAGAATCCGCCGCAGCCGAGGAGAGAGGATCGCCATTGCCCGGAAGAAGGAGGATTTCCGATCAAGTCGCTCGGATTTTCGGAAAGTTTTTCGCCTTTATTGCTCGCGACGCCCGCTTTTTCCGGGTCATCCCTTTGCCCCAATCGGAACGGCGCGTAAAAGCCCCGGCTTTTCACGGCGCCTTTCAGGTTTCGAGGATGGCGACCACCTGAAGGACGCCGACGTCATCCCCTTCCTCGACCAGGATCTCGGCGAGCCGCCCCGCAAAGGGCGCCGGTACCGGGATCTCCATCTTCATCGACAGCACCGTGATCACCGGGTCATCTTCGGCGAGCGCGTCACCGAGAGCGGCGTCGATGCTGATGACGCTTCCCCGGATTTCGGACCTGATTTCAATGCGGCTCATCGCATGCCTCTTCGAAGAGCGGGGCCGAGTCGACGGGCGCCGGCGCCGCGCGCGGCAAAAAGGGCGCTTTCTTTTTCGCAAGGCATCAACGAGTCCGCCCCGCTCACGGCCGCAAGCGGAATTCCCGGATGCCGGGCTTCAGCAACGGTTCGGCGAGGCGGGCGAAATCAGAGAGAAGCCCGCGCGTATCGCGCGGATCGATGATCTCTTCGACTTGGAAGGTTTCGGCCGTGCGCAAAGGCGAGCGCATCTTTTGCAGGCGTTCTTCGATCAGGGCGAGTTTCGCCTTCGGGTCTTCGGCGGCTTCCAGTTCGGCGCGATAGGCCGCCTCGATCCCCCCTTCCAAAGGCAAAGACCCCCAGCGCGCCGAAACCCATGCGTAACGCAAGCTGAAACGTCCCGAAGGCTGGTGGGCGGCGCCGGCGACGCCAAAGACATTGCGGATGATGACGCTGCACCACGGCACGGTCGTCTGGTCGATCGCCGCCATCGCCTTGACGCCGTGGCGGATGGTTCCGGCGCGCTCGGCGTCGAGCCCGACGAGAAAGCCCGGGCAATCGACCAGATGGACGATCGGCAGATGAAAGGTTTCCGCCAGATCGACAAAGCGCACCACCTTCTGGCAGGCCTCGGCGGTCCAGGCGCCGCCGTAGAAATACGGGTCGCCCGCCATCAGCGCGACCGGCAAACCGTCGATCCGCGCAAGCCCGGTGATGATCGAACGGCCGAACAT
>JAJYIC010000051.1 GCA_021790295.1 Pseudomonadota bacterium
CCGATCTCCCGACCGCGTTCACAACCGAAGAGACCCAGGAGGGTCCGCTGCCGTTGTTGATTTCGGGATGATCGGATTCGCCGGCATCGGGGATCACCCAACTCACGTTCGCAAGCTCCCCGTTCTGGATGTCGGTCAAGATTTGCGCCGGGCCGAAGAAAACCTTCTCTCCGGAAAAATCCGTGCCCGTGCAGGCGCCGCCGGGGCCCGAAGACACGCACATATGGCTCATGGCAAGGGGACCGGTCCAGATCCAGCCCCCCTCCCCCAAGAGCGCCGTATAATAGCGCCAGGAGACGCCCGCACCGTCGAGAAGGTCGGTGAGAGTGGGATGCTCGTAACAGGGGTAAAGCGCCGTGCCTTCGCTGCCGCTCGGATCGATGAGAGGAACGCTTTGCTGAGAGTCGGCAATGCAGCCGTTTCCGTATACCGTCGATTTGAGGTTTGGTTCCTCGGCGGCAAAGTCCAAGCTCGTCGTCGAGGGGGCTGAGGTCCCTGACAGGAAAAACTGGTGCGAGGGAAAGCTCGGACCCTGGTTGGTCTCGAACATGCGGTTGGCAAAACCGTAATTCGTCGCGATTTCGAAATACGGAACAACATTCGAGGGGTCTACGTAGCGGTATTGCGGAAACTTGGGACAGTCTTGTTTCGGCCTACAGGCGATCAGGTTCGCGCCGTCCATCTTGCCGCCGTCGTACATTTCGAGAAAGGCGTTGTGCTTGTGGGAGAGATCATAGGAATTGTCGAGGGCGATCTTTTGCAGGGTGATGGTCTGCCCTTTGGAATCAAGGCCGGAATTGGCAATATCCGCCCCGGGCAAAGTCAATCCATGAAAAAGATTGTCGGGAGTGCGGTTCTCCTGAACGATAATGATGATATGGCGAACCTGGGTAATCTGCGCAAAAGCCGGAAGAGAAAGCGCAAAGAGAAGGGCGGCCGCTTCGGCGATCGTTCGAAATCCGCGCATCGCGATTCTCCCTTCGTTCCTTTGAAGCCCTCCCTCGCCCGCCGGACGGGGCCGCGCTGCGCGGGGCGCTTTTTTCTTTGGTGCCTTTCCGGCGAAAGCGGATCTTTTATTGTATGGGTCGATGGCGCAAACGTCAACAACTCTGCCGCGCAAAGCCGCCGCTTTTTTCGATCGGAAGGGCCATCAACGCCGCGCCGGAAGGACAACCGAGGGAGCTTTGCGCTTGCGCCCGTTTCGGCGATGATAGGAGATCATCGTCGATCGCCTTTTCGCCGAGCGCATTGAAGTGCGACTGCGTCCCTTGAGCCTTCGCCGCGGTCTTGCCGCGCCTCTTTCGCTTCTCGCGCTTTTGATCGCCGTCGGCGTGCGCGTCGCCTTGCCGGGGCTGACCGGCCGCCTGTCGCTCTTGGCCTTCGATTTCTACCAGAAGGCGGTCCCGCGCAAGGCCGAAAACCTGCCGATACGGATCGTTGCCATCGACGACAAGAGCCTCGCCGCGATCGGGCAATGGCCTTGGCCGCGCACCGTCGTCGCCCGGCTTCTCGGAAGGCTCGCCGCAGACGGCGCGGCGGTCGTCGGCTTCGACATCGTCTTTTCGGAAAGAGACCGAACCTCGCCGAAGATGCTATTGCCTCTGATCGCCAAAGGGGGAAAGGGAGCGGACGCCGCAAAAGAGCTTTTGGCGGCTCTGCCCGATCCCGACCGCGATCTCGCGCGAGCGATGGCAAAGAGCCGGGTCGTGGCCGGTTTTATTCTCAGCAACAAAAGCGGCAACCGCGCACCTCTCATCAAAGCCGGGTTTGCTTTCGCCGGGCTCCATCCTCTCAATCATATCGCCGATTTCTCGCACGCGATTGCGAACCTTCCGGAAATCGAGAAAGCCGCCAAAGGGGACGGCTTTCTCAACCAGTTTGTCGATTTCGATCACATCGTGCGGCGCGTGCCTCTCCTCTTCAAACTCCACGGCAAGCCGGTGCCTTCGCTCGACGCCGAACTGTTGCGCGTCGCCCAAGGCGCCAGCACCTATATCGGCCGCGCCGCAGGAGCCAATCGCGAAGCGAGTTTCGGCGAGGCGACCGGGCTTGTGGATTTGCGCATCGGCAGGCTCGTCATCCCGACCGACGCGGCCGGGCGGGTCTGGCTTCACTATTCCCCGCCGCAGAAAAATCTTTTTGTTTCGGCTGTCGATGTCCTCGGCGGCACGGTCGATCCCTCGCTTTTGCGAGGCGACATCGTCCTCCTCGGCACCACCGCCGAAGGCGTCGTCAACGACCAGCAGGCGACCCCGATCGCGCCCGATGTGCCGGGAGTCGAAATCCACGCGCAACTTTTGGAGCAGGCCTTAGAAGGGAATTTTCTCGTGCGCCCCGATTGGGCGGAGGGTGCGGAAGTCCTCTTCGCAGCCTTGACGGGGATCGCGCTTATCTATCTTTTGCCGACGCTCGGCGCCCTCGGCGGCGCCGCTCTCGGCGGCCTCGCCGTCGCCGCCGCGCTTTTTCTTTCCTGGTTTGCTTTCCGCGATTGGCGGCTCCTCATCGACCCGGTGTATCCGGCGGTCGTCCTTTCGCTCGTCTACCTGGTCGCAACCGTCATCGGCCATCTGCGCACCGAAGCGCGGCAAAAGGAAATCCGCCGCGCCTTTTCCCGGTACATGTCGCCGCATTACGTGGCCGAACTTGCCGCCCACCCCGAAAGGCTCGTTCTCGGCGGGGAAGAGCGGCGCCTGACGATCATGTTCTGCGACATCCGCGGCTTTACGAGCCTTTCGGAAAAGCTCGACGCCGCGGCTCTGACGCATTTCATGAACGGGTTTCTCTCGCCGATGAGCGAGATCATCACGCAATCGAAAGGCACCATCGACAAATATATCGGCGATTGCATCATGGCCTTCTGGAATGCGCCGCTCGACGATCCGCGGCACGAAAAGAACGCTCTTTTTGCGGCGCAATCGATGCGCGCCAAGCTTGCCGAACTCAACAAGGAGTGGCAGAGCGAGCCCCGTTACCAGGTCTTCCTGCCGGTACGCATGGGCATCGGCATCAACAGCGGGCTTTGCGTCGTCGGCAATTTCGGCTCCGAAGAGCGCTTCGACTATTCGGTCCTCGGCGATCCGGTCAATCTCGCCTCACGCCTCGAAAGCCTGGGGAAGCTTTACGGCGTCGATCTCGTCATCGGCGAAGAGGCGGCGCGGGCCGTCGAGGATTTGCCGCTCGTCGAACTCGATCTTGTCGCGGTCAAAGGAAAAAAAGAGGCCGCACACGTCTATACCCTTCCCGCCGTTGGCGCCTTCGAAAGCGGCTTTGCCGAGCGCCACCGCGCTTTCCTTGCCGCCTACCGCGCTCGCGACTGGAAACGGGCGTTGCGCCTCATCGAAGAGGGCTCTCTTGCCGCGGCCTCTCCGCTAAAGTCTCTTTACGAGCTTTATCGGCGGCGGATTTTGCATTTCGAAATCGAAATCCCGCCCGCAGACTGGGACGGCGTTTTTTCCGCCGAAGAAAAATAGCGGCCTGAAGCCTTCAAAACGAAAGTCCGCCCATAACCGCAACCCCGCAAACGGCGGCCGCAAGGACGCCGAGAAAAATAAGATAGCCGCGAGAGGGCGACAAAGGTTCGGGCAAAGCCTTTGCCGCGAGCGCCAAAAGAGGGCCGATCACCAAAGGCAAAAGAAAGGCGTTGACGACCTGCGCCCAGATGTTGAGCCAAACGAGGTCCGGGACAAAGAGCACAACCGCGCCTGCCCCGAGGAGCGAGCAACCGTAAACCCCGTAAAACCAGCCTGAGGCAAACGGCCGGTATTCGAGAGTGCGGCGGTAGCCGGCAACCTCGCCGAGCCCCCAGGCAAACGCCAACGAGGCGACGATGGCGGCGACGAGAGAGGCGCCGAGAACCCCGAGGCCGAAAACGAGACGCCCGGCTCCTTCTCCGAGCACGAGCGAAAGAGCGCGGCTGATCTCGTCGAAATTCTGGAACTGCGTCGCAGAAGGGGTGGTATAAAAGGCGGCGGCGCAGGCAACCAGAACCGCCCCCGTCAGAAACTGGGTGAGAACCGCGCCGGCGGCGGTGTCGAGGCGGGCCGAACGGGTATCCTCGAGACCGAGTTTCTTATCGGCGACGGCGGATTGCTGGTAGAAAATCATCCATGGGTTGAAGACGGCGCCGATGACGGCGGCGGCGAGATAAAGAAAGCGCGGGTTGCCGAACGGCAGGTCGATCGCGTCCCTCGCCAGCGTTCCAAGATTCGGATGGGCCAAGAAGGCGACGGCGAAAAAGGCAAGTTCGAATAGACCGACGAGGAGCGCCACCCTTTCCGCTCGCCGGTAGGAGCCGGTCGCGACCACGGCCAAAAGAAAGGCTGCGGCAAGCGGCAGGCTCTCGCTTCGCGAGAGGCCGAAAAGGGCGCCGATGCCGGCGACCGCGGTGAATTCCGTGACCAGAGAAGCCGCGGTCGCCGCCGCCAAGGCCGCGAGCGACAGCCACGCCCAAAGGGCGCCGAAATGCTCCTCGACGAGTTCGCCCAAACCGCGCCCGGTGCCGATGCCGAGACGGACCGTCAATTCCTGCACCATGTAAAGGAGCGGAATGAGCAAAAGGATCAACGGCACAAGCCGGTAGCCCCATTCCCTGCCCGCTTCGGCCGCGGTGACGACGTTCCCGGCGTCGGCGTCGGCCAGCATGACGAGAAGCCCCGGCCCCCAAACCGCGAGAGGTCGCAAGAGAGCCCTCATTCTTTTCCTCGAAAATCGGCTTTTCCTCGAAAATCGGCTTTTCCTCGAAAATCGGGCGTCTCTTGCCACTCTCTCTCATTTGAGAGCGGCGAGCATTTCGGCGGTAACAAGGGTGACGCCGCCTTCGCTGCGGTCGAAGCGCTCGGCGTCGAGCCGGGGATCTTCGCCCACGACAAGCCCTTGAGGGATGCGGCAACCGCGGTCGATAACCACTCTTCTGAGCCGCGCATGCTGTCCGATCTGCACTTCGGGCAGCACGACCGCTTCCCCGATCTCGGCATGCGCTTCGATCCGGCATTTCGAGAAGATCAGGGAGCGGCGCGCCTCTCCTCCGGAAATGATGCACCCTCCTGCGACCATCGAATCGACGGCCATGCCCCGGCGCCCGTCGTCGTCGAAGACGAATTTGGCGGGCGGCAACTGTTCCTGGTAGCTCCAGATCGGCCAATCGGGGTCGTAGATGTCGAGCGAAGGGACCCAGCGCACAAGGTCGAGATTGGCCGCCCAATAGGCGTCGACGGTGCCGACGTCGCGCCAATAGGTTTCCGCCTCGGGGGTGGTCTTGACGCAGCTTTCCTCGAAGGAATGGGCCGCGGCGAGACCGCGGCCGACGAGGTTGGGGATCACGTCCTTGCCGAAATCATGGCTCGAGGCGGGATCGCGGTGGTCGCGTTCGAGTTCCTCGTAAAGAAAATCGGCGTTGAAGACATAGACCCCCATGCTGGCGAGCGCGCGTTCCCCCTTTCCCGGCATCGGCAAAGGATTTTTGGGCTTCTCGTTGAAATCGAGGATGCGCATCGTCTCGTCGACGGTCATGACGCCGAGCGAGGACGCCTCGGAAAGCGGGACTTCGATGCAGGCGACCGTGCACCCCGCCCCTTTGTCCACATGATCGGCAAGAAGGGTTGCGTAATCCATTTTGTAGATGTGATCGCCCGCCAGGATGAGAAAGAATTGCGGATTGGCGGCGCGAAAGATATCGAAGTTCTGGAAGACGGCGTCGGCGGTGCCGCGATACCAGCTCGCTTCGTCGATCCTTTGCTGCGCGGGAAGAAGATCGAGAAACTCGTTCATCTCTGGGCGAAGAAACGACCAGCCCATCTGCAGATGACGCAAAAGGCTGTGCGCCTTGTATTGGGTCAAAACGGCGATCCGGCGCAGCCCCGAATTGAGGCAGTTGGAAAGGGTGAAATCGATGATGCGGAACTTGCCGCCGAAAAAGACGGCCGGTTTTGCCCGGCGGTCGGTCAATCCTCTGAGGCGGCTGCCGCGGCCGCCTGCGAGAACAAGCGCAAGCGTTCGCCGGACCAGTCTTTGTTGCACCCGTTCTGCCGCCAGCATCGGCACCTCCTTCCGCGAAGAGCCGCGGGCGCCGCTCCCCTTTTCCGGCGGCGGCTCGCCCCCCCTGCAAACCCGCCGCCGCTCTTATGCAAAACCGAGGCCCTCGCAGCGAACCGATATCTATAAGCGCAATCTACGTTGCCCACTATGGAAAATCGGCGCGTCGTTCTTCCGCCGCTGCGCCGCATTGCCGCCCCACGCCTTCTGCCGTTATCGTTCCCTCGGCAAAGGGGGTGACGGGTGATACCGGGTGAGATGACCTATATCGAGGCGCAAGGAGCGGGCGGGCCCGAGGTCCTGGCGCCGAAAAGGGGCCCGGTGCCGAGGCCCGGCGCGGGCGAAGTGCTGATTAGGGTCACAGGGGCCGGGGTCAACCGCCCCGATCTGGCGCAAAGGAGCGGGCGTTATCCGCCTCCTGCCGGCGCTTCGCCCGTTCTCGGGCTCGAGGTTTCGGGACGGGTGGCCTCGCTCGGCGAAGGTGCCTGCGGCTTCAAGTCAGGCGAAGAGGTGATCGCCCTGCTTGCGGGAGGCGGTTACGCCGAATTCTGCCTTGCCCCCGCTCCCCAATGCCTTCCCCTTCCGCCGGGGCTTTCACTTGTCGAAGGGGCGGCCCTGCCCGAGGCTCTTTTTACCGCCTGGACCAATCTTTTCGAGCACGGACACGCGAAAGCCGGGGAAAGCGTTCTCGTTCACGGCGGCTCCGGCGGGATCGGCACGATTGCGATCCAACTCTTGCGCGCTTTTGGCGCGCGGGTTTTTACGACCGCAGGAAGCGAAGAAAAATGCGAAGCCTGCCTAAAGCTCGGCGCCGAAGCGGCGATCAATTACAAGACCCATGATTTTGTCGAAAAGCTGCGCGAGATCACGGCCGGCAAAGGGGTCGATCTCATCCTCGACATGGTCGGGGGCGACTATCTGCGGCGCAACGTCGAGATCCTCGCCGAGGACGGGCGGCTTCTCCAGATCGCCTTCCAGAAGGACAGCGAGATCCGCTTCAACTTTCTGCCTCTTCTCACCAAGCGCCTCACTCTCAGGGGCTCGACTCTGCGATCGCGCAGCGTTGCCGAAAAGGGCGAGATCGCAAAGGCCCTCAAAAAGAAGGTCTGGCCTCAGATCGAGGCGGGAAAAGTGAAGCCGGTCATCTTCAAGACCTTTCCCCTTGCCGAGGCGGCGAGCGCTCACCGGGTCATGGAAGCGGGAGGGCATATCGGCAAGATTCTCCTCGCCGCCGGCTGAAGGCGGCGCGGAGTTGCGCGTCCGTTGCCCCAAAGAGGCTATAGGATAAACCGCGAAAGGTCGGCGTTTTGCGCAAGCGCTCCGACCTGGGCGCGAACATAATCCTCATCGACGAGAAAATGCGTTCCCTGCGGTTTGTCGCAAGCCGTAAAGCTCAACTCTTCGAGAAGGCGTTCCATGATCGTATGAAGCCTGCGCGCGCCGATGTTCTCGACCGAAGTGTTGATCTCTTCGGCAAGGCGCGCGATCTCGTCGATCGCCCCTTCGGAAAATTCGAGCTCGATCCCTTCGGTTTCGAGAAGCGCCTTGTACTGGGTGACGAGGCTTGCCTCGGGCTCGACGAGGATGCGGCGGAAATCGCCGCGGTCGAGGGCTTTGAGTTCGACCCGGATGGGAAGCCGGCCTTGCATCTCGGGCAGAAGGTCGGAAGGCTTTGCCAGATGAAAGGCGCCCGAAGCGATAAAAAGGACGTGATCGGTCTTGACCGAACCGTGCTTTGTCGCAACCGTCGTCCCTTCGATCAGTGGCAGGAGGTCGCGCTGAACCCCTTCGCGGCTGACGTCGGGACCTCCCGCCCTTTCGCCGCGCCCGCAGATCTTGTCGATCTCGTCGAGAAAGACGATCCCCTGCTCTTCGACCGCGCGGATCGCTTCGCGCACCACGCTCTCCTCTTCGAGCAGCTTGTCGCTTTCCTCGGCAAGGAGGACGGCGTGGCTTTGCCCGACCGTCAAACGTTTGGGGCGCGTGCGCCCGCCAAAGGCCTTGCCGAAAATGTCGCCGAGATTGAGCATCCCCATCTGCGCTCCCGGAAGTCCGGGGACCTCGAAAAGAGGAAGGTTTGAGGCGGGGTTGTCCTGCACCGCGATCTCGATCTCGCGATTGTCGAATTCGCCGTCGCGCAGGCGCTTTCTGAATTTCTGCCGCGTCTCGGCGCCGGCGCCGGTGCCGACGAGAGCGTCGAGAACCCTTTCCTCTGCGGCAAGCTCAGCCTTGGCCGCGACCTCTTTGCGCAAGCGCTCGCGCGTCATGCCGATGGCAATCTCGACGAGATCGCGCAGGATCTGCTCGACATCGCGCCCGACATAACCGACCTCGGTGAACTTGGTCGCTTCGACCTTGATAAACGGCGCTTGCGCAAGCCGCGCAAGACGGCGCGCGATTTCGGTTTTGCCGCAGCCTGTAGGGCCGATCATGAGGATGTTTTTGGGCAGCACCTCTTCGCGCAGTTCGGGGGCAAGCTTCTGGCGGCGCCAGCGGTTGCGCAAGGCGACGGCGACGGCGCGTTTGGCTTCTTCCTGCCCGACGATAAAGCGGTCAAGCTCGGAGACGATCTCGCGCGGGCTGAAAGCGTTCATCAGATTTCGAGTTTTTCGAGAGCGATGACGTCGTTGGTATAAACGCAGATCTGGGCCGCGATCGCCATCGCCCGCCTCGCCACCGCCTCGGCGTCGAGATCGGGGTTGTCGATGAGCGCGCGCGCAGCCGCCAAAGCGTAAGGCCCGCCCGAGCCGAGGCCGATGATCCCGTCTTCCGGCTCGAGAACGTCTCCCGTTCCCGAAAGGATCAGAGAGACATGGCGGTCGGCGACCGCCATCATCGCTTCGAGGCGGCGCAGATAGCGGTCCGTGCGCCAATCCTTTGCCAGCTCGACGCAGGCGCGCGACAACTGCCCCTTATACTGTTCGAGCTTGCCTTCGAGCCTTTCGAAAAGCGCAAAGGCGTCGGCGGTCGCCCCGGCAAATCCGGCGATGACCTCGCCTCCGGCTAGACGGCGCAGCTTTTTCGCATTCGACTTGACGATGGTCGCTCCCATCGACACCTGCCCGTCTCCGGCGATCACGACCTCTTTCCCTTTGCGCAGGCAAAGGATGGTCGTCCTATGCCAAAGGCTGCGGGAAGGGTCTTCCTTGCGCCTCATCGTCCCTCTCTGTCGCGGGCGAAGGGCGCCCGGAAACCTCTCATTTAATGAAAGTGATCGGGGGGTCAATAGAAGGCCTTGCGCGCGCAGAGTGGCGGCCGGGCGAGGAAGTTGATAAAAGGAAGGTCAGGTCTGGGGGCATCCGGGGAGCCGAAGTTGCGGGTGGCAAGCGTAGAGCGCAACACAAAGGAAACGCGGATCAAAGGCCGGGTCGATCTCGACGGCAGCGGCGCGGCCGAAGTGGCGACCGGGATCGGCTTTCTCGATCATATGCTGGAGCAGCTCGCAAAACACAGCCTTATCGATCTGACGCTCAAAGCCGAAGGCGATCTCCATATCGATTTCCACCATACGACCGAAGACACGGGCTATGTCGTCGGCGCGGCGATATCGCGCGCACTCGGCGAGCGCGCCGGGATCGCACGTTACGGCGAGGCTCTCATCCCTTTCGACGAGACTTTGACGCGGATTGCGCTCGACGCTTCCAACCGCCCTTATCTCGTCTGGAAGGTGACGCTGTCGCATGCCCGCCTCGGAGGCATGGACGCCGAAGTCTTCAAGGAATGGTTCCAGGCCTTCGCCCAGGCCGCCGGGATGACCCTCCACATCGAAAACCTTTACGGCGAGAATACCCACCACATCGTCGAAAGCTGCTTCAAGGGTCTCGCACGGGCCTTGCGCCAGGCGGTGGCGATCGATCCACGCCGCGCGGGCGCCGTCCCTTCGACCAAAGGCGTCCTTCGCTCCGCAGGCGACGTCCGGGGCACAAGCGGATGAAGCTCGCCATCGTCGATTATGGTTCGGGAAACCTGCGCTCGGCGGAGAAGGCCTTTTTGCGGGCTTCGGCGGAAAGCGGGATCGGGGCCGAAGTGCGCGTTTCGAGCCGGCCCGAAGAGATCGCCGCCGCCGACCGCGTGGTTCTCCCCGGGGTCGGCGCCTTTGCCGATTGCCGGCGCGGAATCCTCGCCGTTCCGGGTCTTCTCGACGCGCTCGAAGAGGCGGCGATCCGGCGCGCCCGGCCTTTTCTCGGCATCTGCGTCGGGATGCAGTTGATGGCCGAATGCGGGCGCGAATTCGAAACGGTTGCGGGGCTCGGCTGGATCGGCGGCGAAGTCGTCGCGATCGCGCCTTCCGACCCCTCTCTCAAGATCCCGCATATGGGCTGGAACGAGATCGAGCCCTGCCGCGAGCACCCTCTTCTGTTCGGGCTTCCTCCCGCCTCTCACGTCTATTTCGTCCACAGCTACCATTTACTCCCGCGCGAAGAGCGCGACCTCCTCGCCCTCACCGATTACGGCGGCCCGATCACGGCGATCGTCGGCCGCGGCAATCTTGCCGGCACGCAGTTCCACCCCGAAAAGAGCCAGAAGATCGGGCTCTCCTTTATCGGCAATTTTCTTTCCTGGCGTCCATGACGGGTTCGCAGGTGCAACAGCCGCGGCTGACGGTCGAATGTCTGACCCGATTTTCGGGCTCCGATCTTCATGACCTGTGCGAGGCGACCGAGGCCGCCATCACCGAAGGAGGCGGGTTCGGCTGGCTCAAGGCGCCGCCGCTCCAGCTGCTCGAAAACTACTGGAAGGG
>JAJYIC010000052.1 GCA_021790295.1 Pseudomonadota bacterium
TTGCATCGCCTTTTATAAATGGCGGCGCGGGCGCGCCCGCAAAGGCTTCTCGCGTGGCAAAACCAAGGGCCGTCATCTGCGGTCGGCGCGGATTGGCCGCGGGCCGTTCCTTCGTGTAGGATCGCCGGCCGTCGGGGGTGCCGGCCGGCGAGCCTCTTCTCGCGCCGGCGCAGGCCTTATCGGTCATACCAAGCGGTCGGGGAGAAGAATGGAGCTGATGGCGGGTAAAAGGGGCCTCATCATGGGGGTCGCCAACGAACGCTCGCTCGCCTGGGGGATCGCCAAGGCGCTCCACGAGCATGGAGCGAGCCTCGCTTTCAGCTATCAGGGCGAGGCGGTCGGCAAACGCGTGCGCCCTCTCGCTGAAAGCCTTAAAAGCGAACTCGTCATCGAAACCGACGTCGGCTCGGAGGAAAGCCTCGAAACCGCTTTCGCCGCTCTCGGCGAGAGCTGGGGGCGGCTCGATTTTCTCGTCCATGCGATCGCCTTTTCGGACAAGGACGAGCTCAAAGGGCAATACATCGAAACGACCCGCGCCAATTTCCTGCGCACGCTCGAAATTTCCTGCTACTCCTTTACCGCCGTCTGCCGCCGCGCCGCGGCCCTGATGCACGCCGGCGGCAGCCTTCTGACCCTCACCTACGCCGGTTCCGAGCGGGTGATGCCGCATTACAATGTGATGGGGGTGGCAAAGGCGGCCCTCGAAGCGAGCGTGCGTTATCTCGCCGCCGACCTGGGGCGCGACAACATCAGGGTGAACGCGATTTCGGCCGGGCCGATCAAGACGCTCGCGGCCTCGGGGATCGGCGATTTCCGCTACATCCTCAAATGGAACCAACTCAACTCGCCCTTGAAACGCAATGTGACGATCGAAGACGTGGGCGGCGCCGGGCTTTATCTTTTGAGCGATCTTTCGGCCGGGGTCAGCGGCGAAGTCCACCATGTCGATTGCGGCTATCATGTCGTCGGCATGAAGGCGGTCGACGCTCCCGACATCGCCACGGTGTAGAATTTTTCGCGGCCATGGCGGGAAACTCTTTTGGCACCCTCTTTCGCTTTACAAGCTGGGGCGAGAGCCATGGGCCCGCGATCGGCTGCGTCGTCGACGGCGTCCCGCCGCGCCTCTCATTGAACGAAGCCGACATCCAGCCTTGGCTCGACAGGCGCAGGCCCGGGCAGTCGCGTTACACCTCGCAGCGCCGCGAGGCCGATCTCGTGCGCATCCTTTCGGGAACCTACGAAGGTTTGACGACCGGCGCCCCGATCCTTCTTTACATCGAGAACACCGATCAGAGGCCCAAAGACTACACCAACATCGCCGACCGTTTCCGCCCCGGACACGCCGATTACACCTTCTGGAAAAAATACGGGATCCGCGATCCGAGAGGGGGAGGACGCGCCTCGGCGCGCGAGACCGCCGCGCGCGTCGCCGCCGGGGCGATCGCCCGCAAGATCCTCGGCGCCGGGATCGAGATCCGCGGTGCGCTCGTGCAACTGGGGCCTTTGGGGATCGACCGCTCGCTGTGGGATTGGCAGGCGAGGCTCGAAAACCCGTTCTGGTGTCCCGACCGCAAGGCCGTGCCCACCTGGTCCGATTATCTCGACCGGTTGCGCAAGGAGGGCTCTTCCTGCGGCGCCGTGATCGAGGTTGTGGCAGGGGGCGTCCCGGCGGGCCTCGGCGAACCGGTTTACGACAAGCTCGACGGCGACCTCGCCCGCGCCCTGATGACGATCAACGCAGTCAAAGGGGTCGAGATCGGCGAGGGCTTTGCCGCGGCGGCGTTGCGAGGCGAAGAGAATGTCGATGAAATGCGCAAAGGCAAGGACGGGGTCCGCTTCCTTTCGAACCATGCGGGCGGGATCCTCGGGGGCATCTCGACCGGTGCCGAGATCGTCGCCCGCTTTGCCGTCAAACCGACGAGTTCCCTTCCCCGTCCTTTGCGCACGCTCGACATCGAAGGGGAAGAGGTCGAGATCGAAACCCACGGACGCCACGATCCCTGTGTCGGCATACGCGCCGTCCCCGTCGGCGAGGCGATGGTGGCCTCGGTTCTCGCCGACCATCTTTTGCGCCATCGCGCCCTTTGCGGCCCCTGATCGGGGTCCGGGCGCCTGCCGCAAGGCGGAGGATCGGTGATGCGGCGGTTTATCGTCGGTTTTTTTGCCGTGATCGGGGTTCTCGTCGTGGTTTTTGCGGCCGGGGTTCTGTTCCTCTTTTTGCGTTCGCGAACGGCCGCCCTGCCCGGCAATATCATCCTCACCCTCGACTTGCGCGGCGGGCTCTCCGAAGGCCCGGGTGAAAGCTCTTTGACCCGGCTTTTCGTCACCCCGAAGCCGACCCTTCGCGATTTTCTCGACGGCATCGAGCGCGGCGAAAAGGATCCGCGCGTCAAAGGCCTCCTCGCCTTTCTCGGCGACGATAGTTTGGGGCTCGCCGAGACCGAGCAGGTTCGCGACGCGATCAAAGAGTTCCGCAAAAAGGGCAAGTTCGCGATCGCCTTTGCCGACAGCTTCGGCGAGTTCAGCCCCGGCACCGGTTCCTACTATCTGGCGACCGCCTTCAACCGGATCTGGCTGCAGCCGATGGGCAGCATCGGCCTCACCGGGCTCGACAGCGACGTCATGTTTTTCAAGGGAACGCTCGATCTTCTGGGGATAGAGCCGGATTTCGACAAGCGCGAAAACTTCAAGACCGCAATCAACAGCTTTACCCGTTCGAAATTCACCCCGCAGCACCGCGAAGAGGTCGAAAGCCTTCTCCACTCGACCTTTCGCCAGATCGTCCGCGGCATCGGCAAAGGCCGCGCCTTGAGCGGAGAGGCGGTCGAAGAGGCGATCGACAAAGGCCCGTTTCTGGCGACCGAAGCCTTGAAGGAGAAGCTCGTCGACCGTCTCGGCTATCGCGAAGAGGCCATCGAGAGCGCCCGCGCGCGCGCCGGCAAAGGGGCGAGGACGGTTTCTCTCAAAGCCTATCTGCGACGCGCCGGGCGCCCTCACAAGAAGGGCGCGCGGATTGCTCTCGTTTACGGCGTCGGCCTTATCGAGCGAGGCGACTCGGGCGAGTCCCTTCTCGGCGAGAACGCGATGCCGGCCGACAAGGTGGCGCGGGCGCTGCGGCGTGCGGCGCGCGACAAAAAGGTGCGGGCGATCCTGTTCCGCATCGACAGCCCGGGCGGATCGGTCGTCGGCTCCGAGACCATCTGGCACGCGGTCGAGGAGGCGCGCCGCCACGGCAAGCCCGTGGTCGTCTCGATGGGCGATCTCGCAGGTTCCGGCGGTTATTACATCGCCGTAGCCGCCGACAGGATCGTCGCCGAACCGGCGACACTGACGGGTTCGATCGGAGTCTTTGCCGGCAAGCTCGTCATTGCCGATCTTCTCAAAAAGCTCGGCGTCACCACCGGTTCGGTCAAGCTCGGCGCCAATGCGGCGATGTTTTCGACCACCAGCAATTTCTCGCCGCAGGCCCGCGCCCGCCTCGAAGCCTTTCTCGATTCGGTCTATAAAGGCTTCAAAGAGCGGGTCGCCAAAGGCCGGCATATGACCCTTGCTGCCGTCGAAAATGTCGCCAAAGGCCGGGTGTGGACAGGCGCCGAGGCAAAAAGGCGCGGCCTTGTCGACTCTCTCGGCGGTTTCGGCACCGCGATCCGCCTCGCCAAAAGCCTCGCCAAAATCCCGCCTTCCGCGCCTTATCGGCTTGTCGTCTTCCCGCGTCGCAAGCCGCTTTTCGAAGAGCTTTACGATCGCCTTACGGGCAAGAGCGGCGGCGCGGGGATAAACCCGAAGGCCTTCGCACTCCTCGCGTCTTTCTGGCGTCCTCTCGCTTTTGCTCTCGACAATCCCGGGGTTCTGACGATGCCGCAAACCCTGGAGCCGCATTGAGGGCGCCCGCCGTGACGACCGGGATTTTTCATCCGGCCGTAGAAGAGTGGTTTCGCGGCAACTTCCCCGCGCCGACCGCAGCGCAAAAAGAGGCTTGGCCCGCAATCGCGACCGGCAAAAACGTCCTCATCGCCGCTCCGACCGGTTCGGGCAAGACCCTTGCCGCCTTTCTCGCCGCGATCGACAGGCTTTTGCGCAAGGGTCTCGATAAGGCTCTCGAAGAACAAAGCGAAGTCGTCTACGTCTCGCCTTTGAAAGCGCTTTCGAACGATATCAGGCGCAATCTCGAAACCCCTCTTGCCGGCATCCGGGCCGCGCTTCTCGATTTGGCGCTTCCCGACGTCGATATCCGCGTCGCCGTCAGAACCGGCGACACGACCGCGGGCGAACGCCGGCGCATGACCCAGAAGCCGCCTCACATCATCGTCACCACGCCCGAGTCGCTTTATATCCTTCTCGGTTCGCGCTCGGGGCGCAGGATGCTGGCGCCGGCGCGAACCGTCATCCTCGACGAGATCCACGCCGTCCTTTCGGATAAACGCGGCGCTCATCTGTCGCTTTCCCTCGAACGGCTCGAGGCTCTTTGCGGGCGGCCTTTGCAGCGCATCGGTCTTTCGGCAACGCAACGGCCGATCGCAGAGGCGGCGCGGTTTCTTCTCGGCGCGGGAGGAAAGGGGGATGGTTGCCAACTCGTCGATCTCGGCGAGCGGCGCAGCCGCGACCTCGAAATCGAGATCCCCTCTTCCCCTCTCGAAGCCGTCATGTCGGCCGAAGTCTGGTCGCAGGTTTACGACCGCCTCGCCGAACTCGTCGCGGCGCACAGGACGACCCTTGTTTTCGTCAATACGCGCCGCCTTGCCGAAAGGGCGACCCGCCACCTTTCCGAGCGCCTCGGCGCACTAAACGTGGCAACCCATCACGGAAGCCTTTCCAAAGAGCAAAGGCTCGCGGCCGAACAAAGGCTCAAGGAGGGCCGCCTCAAGGCTCTCGTTGCCACCGCCTCGCTCGAACTCGGGATCGACATCGGCGAAGTCGATCTCGTCTGTCAGCTCGGCGCGACCCGTTCGATCGCGAGCTTTCTGCAAAGGATCGGGCGTTCGGGGCACCGCGTCGGGGGGGTGGCGAAAGGGCGCCTTTTCCCCCTTTCGCGCGATGAACTCGTGCTTTCCGCGGCTCTTCTCGACAGCGTCAGGCGCGGCGAACTCGACAGTCTTTCGGTGCGCGACTGCCCTCTCGATGTTCTCGCCCAGCAGATCGCGGCCGAAGTCGCAGTCGAGGAATGGGAGGAAGAAAGGCTTTTTGCCCTTTGCCGGCGCGCCTACCCGTACCGTTCTCTGGAGAAGGGCGCCTTTGCCGCTATTTTGCGCATGCTGCGCGAGGGGTTTGCGACAAGGAGGGGTAGGCGCGGCGCCCTTCTTTATCACGACCGGGTCAATCATAGGCTCAAAGGCCGTCGCGGCGCCGCTCTTCTCGCCCTGACGAACGGCGGGACGATCCCCGATACGGCCGATTACCAGGTTCTTCTGGAGCCGGAAGGGCTCGTCATCGGCACCGTCAACGAGGATTTCGCCGTCGAAAGCCTTGCCGGCGACGTCTTTCAGCTCGGCAACGCCGCCTATCGCATCCTGCGCATCGAACGCGGATTGCTGCGCGTCGCCGACGCCGAAGGGGCCGAGCCCAACATCCCGTTTTGGCTCGGCGAGGCGCCGGCCAGAAGCGACGAGCTGTCGCGCTCGCTTTCGCGCCTCAGGGAGGAGATCGCTTCGCGGCTCGAGGAGGGCGAGGCTCTCGCCTGGCTTTCCGAGGAAGTCGGCGTCGCCCCGCCCGCCGCCCGCGAGATCGTCGATTACCTGGCCGCGGGAAAGGCCGCCTTCGGCCTTCTGCCGACGCAAAAGACCCTCGTTTTCGAACGCTTTTTCGACGCTTCGGGCGGCATGCAGCTTGTCATCCATTCCCCTTACGGCAGCCGGATCAACCGGGCGTGGGGGCTTTCCTTGCGCAAGCGCTTTTGCCGCCGGTTCAATTTCGAGCTTCAGGCCTCGGCCGGCGACGATCATATCGTTCTCTCTTTGACCGAAGCGCACAGTTTCGAGCTTTCCGAAGTCGCGCGTTATCTCCATTCGGCAAGCGTCAGAATCCTTCTCCGAGAAGCCCTTCTCGATGCCCCGATGTTTATGACGCGCTGGCGGTGGGTCGGGGCGATCGCGCTCGCCTTGCCGCGCTTTCGCGGCGGCCGCAAGGTGCCGCCGCCTTTGGCGCGGATGGAGGCCGAAGACCTTCTCGGCGCGATCTTTCCCGATGCCGTCGCCTGCGCCGAAAACCTCGCCGGAGCGCGCGAGATCCCCGATCATCCTCTGGTCTGCCAGACGATCGCCGATTGCCTGACCGAAGCGATGGACGCGGCCGGTCTCGAAAGCCTTCTTCGCGGCCTCGAAACGGGCGCCGTCACGGTCTTCGCGCGCGATCTGAGAGAGCCTTCGCCTCTCGCTCTCGCGGCCCTTGCGGTGCCGCCTTACAGCTTTCTCGACGGCGCCCCTCTCGAAGAGAGGCGCACGCAGGCGGCAAGAGGCGGGCGCTTTTTCTCCGCCGAAAGCGCGGCCGGTCTCGGCTCTCTCGATCGAGAGGCGATCGCGCGCGTGCGCGCCGAGGCCTGGCCCGAAGCGCGAGACGCAGACGAACTTTGCGACGCTCTTGCCACGATCGGCTTTCTGACAGAGGCGGAAGCCTCGGCTCCTTTGTGGAAAGAGTGGCTTTGCGAACTCGCCCGGCAACGCCGCGCGGCTCGCTTGGAGGCGCCTTGCGGCCCTTTGTGGATCGCCGCCGAGCGGCTCCCCGAATGGCGTTCTCTTTTTGCCGAAGCCGCGCTCGAGCCGCCGCTCGCGCCGCTATCGGAGGACAGCGAGCGAGCGCTTTCGCGCGAAGAAGGGCTCGATGAGATCCTGCGCGCCCGCCTCGGCGCCCTCGGACCGGTTTCCGCAGCAGCGCTTGCCTCTTCGCTCGGGCTTGCGATCGCGGAGATCGATTGCGCGCTCGCCCGGCTCGAAAGCGAGGGTTTTTGCCTGCGCGGGCGTTGGACGCCCGAAGGACCCTGCGAGGAGTGGTGCGAAAGAAGGCTTCTCGCCCGCATCCATTCTTCGACGCTCGGGCGCCTTCGCGCCGAGATCGAACCGGTGCAGGCGCGCGATTTCCTGCGCTTTCTCTGCCACTGGCAAAGGGTTGCGCCGGGCGAGCGCATGCAAGGGGCGGACGCTCTCGAAGCGGTGCTGGGCCAGCTCGAAGGGTTTGCGGCGGCGGCGGCGGCCTGGGAAAGCGAGATCCTTCCGGCGCGTCTCAAAGGCTATGAACCCTCCCTTCTCGACGATTGCTGCCTTTCGGGGCGTCTTCAGTGGGCGCGGGTGAAGGCGCGCAGCAGCACGGAGAGCGCAGGCGCTGCGCCCATTCGAACAAGCCCCATCGCCTTTTTTCCGCGCCGCCATGCCGCGCTCTGGGCCTCCTTTTTGCCGGACGGCGAAGGGCGCCCTTTGAGGGCAAAGGCGAAAAAGCTTGCCCTTTTTATCGAGGCGAATGGCGCTTCCTTTTTCGACGAGTTGAAAGAGGCGAGCGGTCTTTTCCCTCTCGATGTCGAAGAAGGGCTTGCCGAACTCGTCGGCCAAGGCCTTCTCACTTGCGACAGCTTTGCCGGGTTGCGGGCGCTTCTTTTGCGTTCGCGGCGCCGGCGCCGATCGGGGCGGCGCGGGCCTTTCGCCGGGTACGGCGTCGAGGACGCCGGCCGCTGGGTTTCTTCCCGGCGGCGGCAGCCGGCCAACGGCGCAGGCGAAGCGGTCGAACACATGGCGCGCGCTCTTCTGCGCCGTTATGGAATCGTGTTCTATTCCCTGACGGAGCGCGAGGCCCCGGCGCTCCCGCCTTGGCGCGAGCTGTTGCGCGTCTACCGTCGCCTCGAAGCGCGCGGCGAGATCCGCGGCGGGCGCTTTCTCGCCGGCTTTCCCGGAGAGCATTTCGCCCTCCCCGAGGCGGTCGGGCTTTTGCGCGCGTTGAAGAAAGCGCCGCCCGAGAGCGCCTATCTCTCCCTTTCCGGCGCCGACCCGTTGAACCTTCTCGGCATCCTTTTTCCGGGGCCGAGGCTGCCCGCGCTCGAAGGAAACCGCGTTCTTTACCGCGACGGCCTGCCGGTCGCGGTTTTGCGAGGAGGCGCCGTCGAATTTTTCTCGCCGCTCGATGCAAAAAGCGAATGGGAGGCAAAAAAGGCCCTTTTGCGCTCTCCCTTCTCTCCCGCGCTTGCCGATCTCACATAAAGGCCGATTTTCTCCGCAAGCCCCAATCGCCTCTCTTTTGCGACGAACTTTGCCCGATGAAAGAAAGCCCTCGCCTTTCGCCCCAAAAGGCGCGCGAACGCGCCGCAGAAGAGGCGCGCCTTGCCGCGGCCTTGCGCGAAAACCTGCGGCGGCGCAAAGAGCAGAAACGCGGGGAGGCCGAGGGTCGGGAGAAGGATGAGGGCGGCAAATCCGAGAGCGGTGGTTGAGCCTTCCCCTCATCTCGCGTAAAAGCTCGCTTTGCGCTCCGGCTGTTGCCGCTCCTCGCGGCGAGCCGCGGCGCTCGAAAGCGGGGTCATGGACAGGATACGCATCTTCGGCGGCCTCCCGCTCGAAGGGACGATCGCGATCGGCGGCGCCAAGAACGCAGCCCTCCCTTTGATGGCCGCAAGCCTTCTCTGCGAAGAAAGCCTCGTTCTTTCGAACCTGCCGGAACTTGCGGACATTGCCACCATGGAAGGGCTTCTCTCCCAGCACGGCGTCGCGATCTTTAGAGGCGCAGCGGAGAGGCGCACCCTCCATCTCAACGCCCAGCGCATCGCTTCGACGACGGCCCCTTACGATCTGGTGCGCAAGATGCGCGCTTCGATCCTGGTGCTGGGTCCTCTTCTCGCGCGCTGCGGCCATGCCCGGGTGTCCCTTCCCGGAGGCTGCGCCATCGGCACCCGCCCGGTCGATCTTCACCTGAAAGGGCTCGAACGGCTTGGCGCCGCCGTCTCGCTCGAAGACGGTTACATCGAGGCGCGCGCCCCTCGAGGCCTCAAAGGCGCGGAAATCGTTTTCGCCACCCCTTCGGTCGGAGCCACCGAAAACCTCCTCATGGCGGCGGCCTTGGCCGAAGGCGAGACCCTTCTCATCAATGCCGCGCGCGAACCCGAGATCGGCGATCTCGCGCTTTGCCTGCAAAAGATGGGCGCAGGCATCGACGGGATCGGCAGCGACCGCCTTCGCATTTCGGGCGTGAAGGCGCTTTCGGGCGCCGAGCACAGCATCATCCCCGACCGCATCGAAACCGGAACCTATGTGATCGCCGCGGCCGCGACCGGGGGAAGGCTTTTTTTGACCGGGACGCGGCTCGATCTCTTGGCCGGGGTCGCGCGGGCTCTCGAATCGGCGGGAGTCTCGCTCACGCAGAAGGACGGCGTCATCGAGGTTTCCCGCCGCTCTCGCGCGCTCTCTTCCTTCGATCTCGTAACGGAGCCTTATCCGGGGTTTCCGACCGACCTTCAGGCCCAGATGATGCCTCTGATCGCGATCGCCGAGGGAGCCTCGGTCATCACCGAGACGATTTTCGAGAACCGTTTCATGCACGTACCCGAACTCGCCCGGATGGGAGCCGACATCGCCGTTCACGGCGCTTCGGCCCTGGTGCGCGGGGTGCCGCGCCTCAAAGGCGCGCCGGTCATGGCAACCGACCTGCGCGCTTCCGTCTCCCTTGTCATCGCCGGGCTCGCCGCCGAAGGCGAGACGGTCGTCAACCGCATCTATCATCTCGACCGCGGTTATGAGCGTCTCGAAGAGAAGCTCGCGGCCTGCGGCGCGCGCATCGAAAGGGAAAGCGATGGCGCCTGAAACGGGCGAACCGACGCTGCGGCTCAAGGCCGAGGACGAGGAGGATTTGAGCGTGATCTCGGCCTGCCTTCAAGACGCGCTGGTGTTTGTCGGAGACCTTGCCTATCTGCCGCAAGAGAGGAGCTTTATGATGGTCGCCAACCGCTTCCGCTGGGAAGGCGGGGCGGGCGCTTCCCATTTCGGGCATGAGCGCACGCTTTCGGCGGTTCATTTCGGCGAGGTCGAAGCGGTTTCCTATCGCGGTTTCCGCAAAGGCGACAACGAGCGGATCCTCTCGCTTCTCGCCGTCCGTTCCGAGGCGGGGTCGCCTCATCCGGCAATCCTCCTCGAATTTTCCGCTTCTGCAGTCGTGCGCCTCGAAGTTTCGCGCATCGAATGCCGGGTCAAGGATCTGGGCGATCCCTGGCCAACCCCGTGGCGGCCCGACCACGCGATCGGGGAAGGGGCGTGAGCGCCGCCGGCGGCGAGAGAGCCGAGAAAGGGCTCATCCTCGCGCTGCCGAGAGGGCGCATCGAAAGCGAGCTCGCGCCTCTTTTGCGGCGCGCCGGGATCGAGCCCGAACCGGCTTTCTCCGATCCGGAGTCACGCAGGCTGCGCTTTTCCACAAACGAGCGCGCGCTCGACCTCATCCGCGTGCGCAGCTTCGACGTCGCCACCTTTGTCGCTTTTGGCGCGGCCGAACTCGGGATCGCCGGAAACGACGTGCTGATGGAATTCGACTATTCCGAGATATACGCGCCTCTCGACCTCGATATCGGCCATTGCCGTCTTTCCGTTGCGGCGCGAACGGAACCCGGGCCGGGCGATGACCCCCGCCTTTGGAGCCATATCCGCGTCGCCACCAAATACCCCGAAGCGACGCGCCGCCACTTCGCGCAGAAAGGCGTCCAGGCGGAATGCATCAAATTGAACGGCTCGATCGAGCTTGCCCCGCATCTCGGTTTGTGCCGCCACATCGTCGATCTGGTCGAAACCGGCGAGACATTGCGGGCGAACGGCC
>JAJYIC010000053.1 GCA_021790295.1 Pseudomonadota bacterium
CCGAGAGGAGATGGGCGAGAAGCTCGGCGGCAAAGGCCTCGCCTTCGGAATAGCCGAGAAAGGCGGCAAGCCTTTCCATCCCCGCCGCGTCTGCGGGAAGCCTGTGGGTCTGGGCGTCGTCGACCATCTGCAGGCGATGCTCCACCCGGCGCAGGAAGCGGTAATCGGCAATGAGAGCCTCTGCCGTCGCCTCGTCGATGCGGCGGCACTCGGCAAGCCGCCGCAAGGCCTCGACGGTCGGCGCGACCCTCAATTCCCGCAACCTTCCGCCCCAGATCAACTGATGGGTCTGGGTGAAAAACTCGATCTCGCGGATGCCGCCGCGCCCCAGCTTGATGTCGTGGCCGAAAATCGCGATGCGCTCGCCGCCGCGGCTCGCATGGATCTGGCGCTTGATCGAGTGTATGTCGGCGATCGCCGCGAAATCGAGGTGCCGGCGCCAGATGAAAGGGCCGAGCTGGCGCAGGAAATCTTCCGCGGCGATCCTGTCTCCGGCGACCGGGCGAGCCTTGATGAGGGCCGCGCGCTCCCAGTTCTGCCCGACCTCCTCGTAATAGGCGAGCGCGGCGCGGACGGAAAGGGCAAGAGGGGTCGAGGCCGGATCGGGACGAAGGCGAAGATCGGTGCGAAAGACGTAACCGTCCGCCGTCCGCTCGTCGAGGATGCGCAAAAGCTCGCGTGCAAGACGGACGAAAAAAGGCCTCATCCCGTCGCGCGCCAAAACCTCGGTCCGGCTTGGGTCGTAAAGAATAATGAGATCGATATCGCTCGAATAGTTGAGTTCCCCTCCGCCGAGCTTGCCCAAACCGAGGACGAAAAAACCGCTGGCGCCCTCCTCGGCCTTGTCTGGCGGGATCGCCCCTCTTGCCGCCGCCTCAAGAAGAAGGTGGCGCAATGCCGCGCCGAGAGCGGTTTCGGCAAAACACGAAAGGGCCGCGGTTTCTTCTTCGAGAGACCAGTAAAGGGCGAGTTGGGCGACCGCGGCGAGAAGGGCGAGACGGCGCTTCAAGCCCCGCAAAGCGGCCATCAGCGCGCTGCGCTCGCCCTTTTCCCGCCCGAGAGAGTTTGCCTCCGCGATGATTTCGGCCAGAAGAGGCTCCGGCCCCTCTTCGAGGAGACGCGCGAGAAACACCCTCTCTCGTTGCGCGATCGACGAGAGATAAGGGCTGTTGCCGAAAATCGCCGCAAGAAGGCGCTCTCCGCATCGGCTTGCGCTCCAAGGGCTGCCGGCGTCCGACCCTTCGCGCCAGGCGGCAAGGCCGAGTTCGAGAAGGCGCGGGTCGCCCGGCCGAGGGAACCCCTCTCCCTCCTTCGCAAGGCGCGAAAAGAGCTTCATGGAAACGTTCTTTGCCAAAGGCCGGCGCGCGTTTGCGGCCTTTGCGAGAGGCTCCGCGGGCAAAGCGCGGTTTTCAAACCGCCCTTACGAGGGCGTGACGCTTCTTCCCGGCGCTCAATTTGATCCGTCCCTCGCCGTCGAGATCGGCAAGGGAAAGGGTTTCGGTTTCGCCGGCAAGAAGGCGATCGTTGACGCGCGCGCCGCCGCCGCGGATGAGGCGCCGGGCCTCTGCGTTGGAAGAGGCAAGGCCGGCGCGGACAAAAATCTCGAAGGCCGCAACCCCTTGCGCGAGGCTCTCGCGCGCAAGGCCGATCTGCGGCAGCGCGTCCCCTTTTCCTTCCTCTTCGAAGACGGCGCGGGCGCTTTGAGCCGCCTTCAAAGCGGCCTCCCGCCCGTGGCACAGCGCCGTCGCCTCGGTGGCGAGGATCTTTTTCGCTTCGTTCTTCTCCTGCCCTTCGAGCCCTTCGAGCCTCAGGATCTCGGCCATCGGAAGTTCGGTGAAAAGGCGCAAAAAGCGGCCGACGTCGGCGTCTTCGGTGTTGCGCCAGAACTGCCAGTAACGATAAGGCGAAAGCCGTTCGGAGTTGAGCCACACCGCCCCTTCGGCGGTCTTTCCCATCTTCGCGCCCGAAGCGGTGGTGAGGAGAGGGGTGGTGAGGCCGTAAAGCGTTTTTCCCCCGCTCTTGCGGGCAAGCTCGATCCCGGCGACGATGTTGCCCCACTGGTCCGAGCCGCCAAACTGAAGCTCGCAGCCGTAACGCCGCGAAAGCTCGCGAAAATCGTAGGCCTGAAGGATCATATAGTTGAATTCGAGAAAGGTGAGAGGCTCTTCGCGTTCGAGGCGAAGGCGCACGCTTTCCTGAGAGAGCATCCGGCCGATCGAAAAATGACGCCCGACCTCGCGCAGAAGCGGAATGTAAAGGAGTTCGTCGAGCCAATCGGCGTTGTCGGCCATGACGGCGCCGGAAGGGCTGTCGTCAAAGGCGATGAACTTGTCGAAGATGCGGGAGAGGCCCGCCTTGTTGCGGGCGATCTCGCTTGCGCTCAAAAGGCGCCGCGACTTGTCCTTCCCCGAAGGGTCGCCGATGCGGCTCGTGCCGCCGCCCAAAAGCACGATCGGCTTGTGGCCGCAGTTCTGGAAAAGGCGCAAAAGCATGATCGAGACGAGGCTGCCGACGTGAAGGCTGTCGGCGGTGCAGTCGTAGCCGACATAAGCGGCGAGAGGAGGGCGGGAAAGGCGCGTATCGAGCCCTTCCTGATCGGTGCATTGATGGATAAAGCCGCGCTCCTGCGCCGTGGCGAGAAATTCGGAACGAGGGATCGGCATGGCCCGCTCATCTAGCACAGCAAAGCGCGGCTTGCCACAACCGGCCCTTGCGGGCGGCAGCGGGCTGCGGCGCGCTCTCGGGCTTATGAGCGGAACCTCTCTCGACGGCATCGATGTCGCCGTGATCGAAACCGACGGCAAGGCGCGCGTTCTTTTCGGCCCGGCGCTGACGATCCCTTACGAGCGCGCATTCCGCGAAAGGCTGCGTGGCGTCCTTGGCGGCAAAGGCCCTCTCAGAGCGGTCGAAGGGGAGCTGACCCGGCTTCATGCCGAGGCGGTTCTTCGTTTTCGCCGAGATCATCCGGAAACGGCGGTCGATATCATCGGCTTTCACGGCCACACGATCCTTCACCGTCCGGCCGAGGGGCGGACATGGCAATTGGGCGACGGGGCTCTTCTCGCCCGCCTTTGCGGCTCTGACGTCGTTGCCGATTTCCGCTCCGCCGATGTGAAGGCGGGCGGCGAAGGCGCGCCTCTCGCCCCTCTTTTCCATCGCGCCCTTGCGGCCTCTCTCGAAAAGCCTCTCGTCGTCTTCAACATCGGCGGCGTCGCCAACCTCACCTGGATCGGCGAGGGCGCGCCGGGAGAGGAAGAGATCCTCGCTTTCGACACGGGTCCCGGGAACGCGCTCATCGACGACTGGGTGCTCGCGCAAAGCGGAGCCGAGGCCGATTGGGATGGCGCCCTCGCCTCTGCGGGAAAGGCGCGCGAAGACATCGTCGAAGCTATTCTCAGCGCCCCCTTTTTTGCGCGCAAGCCGCCGAAATCGCTCGATCGCGACGATTTCCGCGGGGCCATGCCGAATGGGCTCGGGCTCGAAGAGGGGGCGGCGAGCTTGACCGAACTGACCGCGGCTGCGGCGGCCGCGGCAAGGCGCCATTTCCCGAGGCCGGCGCGGCGCTGGCTCGTGTGCGGCGGAGGGCGCAAGAACAGGGCTATGATGGCCGCTCTCGCACGCCGGCTCGAAGCGCCGGTCGAGGCGGTCGAAGCGGTCGGCTGGGAGGGCGACGCTCTCGAAGCGCAAGCCTTCGCCTTTCTCGCCGTGCGCGCGCTCGAAGGCTTGCCGCTTTCCCTTCCGGCGACGACCGGGGTTTCCCGTCCGACCCTCGGCGGAAGGCTTTTCAGAGCCGCAAAGGCTCCTCTCAGTGGAGAACGAGGCGGCGTTCGGCGGCCGAAGCCTTGATAGCCTTTTGCAGCTTTTCGAAAGCGCGCACCTCGATCTGGCGCACGCGCTCGCGCGAGATGCCGTATTGCTGCGAGAGATCCTCGAGCGTCGTCGGATCGTCGCGCAGCCGCCTTTCGCTCAAAATATGGCGCTCGCGATCGTTCAAATGCGCCATCGCCTTTTCGAGAAGATCGCGGCGCAGCCCCAATTCCTGCCTTTCGCCAAGGCTCGTCTCCTGGCTTTCGCTTTCGTCGACGAGCCAATCCTGCCATTCCCCTTCGCTGTCGCTGCGAAGCGGCGCATTCAAGGAATGGTCGGGGCTTGCCAGGCGGCGGTTCATGCTGACGACGTCGGCTTCGGGGACGTCGAGTTCGGTGGCGATCTTTTTCAGGTTTTCCGGCGAAAGATCGCCTTCCTCCATCGCCTGAAGCTGGCCTTTGAGCTTGCGCAGATTGAAGAACAGCTTCTTTTGCGCCGCCGTGGTGCCCATCTTGACGAGCGACCAGGAGTGCAGGATGTACTCCTGGATGGCGGCGCGAATCCACCACATGGCGTAAGTGGCAAGGCGGAAGCCGCGATCCGGATCGAAGCGTTTGACCGCCTGCATCATGCCGACATTGCCTTCGGAGATAAGCTCGGAAAGAGGCAACCCGTAACCGCGATAACCCATCGCGATCTTGGCGACGAGCCGCAAGTGGCTCGTCACCAGGCGGTGCGCCGCCCGAGGGTCCTGATGCTCCTTCCAGCGTTTGGCGAGCATGTATTCCTCCTCGGGCTCGAGCATCGGAAACTTGCGGATTTCCTGCAGGTAATGCGCAAGGTTTCCTTCGGAGGAAATGGAAGGTACTGAGAGCGTGGCCATCGGCGATCGTTACTCCGGTTCGCAAAGCGGCGGGCAAGGCCTCTTCCGGCATCGCCCGCTGCGGGGCATTTGCCCGTAAATCCTACTGCATTGGTCGGGAATGATCTAGATTAAAATCGCTCCAAAATAGCGCTCAAATGCTGCAAATCGGGGGGAAGCGGACTTTCGAAAACGAGGCGCTCTCCCGACAAAGGATGGACGAAACCGATGAGCGCCGCGTGCAGAGCCTGACGCGGGAAGGCAGAAAGGGCTTTGCCCCTTTCGTCCGAGCGGCAAAGCGCGGCGCGGCCCCTTCTTCCGTAAAGGGGGTCGCCGATGAGCCCATGCCCCAGATGGGCGAGATGGACCCGTATCTGGTGGGTGCGGCCGGTGCCGAGACGGCATTCGAGTTCCGAGGCCGCGCCGGCAAACGACCGGACCACGCGATAACCGGTGATGGCCGCTCTCCCCTTGTCTTCGGCGAGGACCGCCATCTTTTTGCGGTTCGCCCTGCTGCGTCCGATGTTGCCGATGATCCGGCCTTCCGCCGGGACCGGAACACCCCATACAAACGCCCGGTAGGCGCGTTCGATCCGCCGCGCGGCGAAATCGCGCGACAAGGCCTGGTGCGCGGCCTCGCTTTTGGCGGCGAGGAGAAGCCCGCTCGTATCCTTGTCGAGGCGGTGAACGATCCCCGGACGCGACTGTCCGCCTATCCCGGAAAGGCGCTCGCCGCAATGGTGGAGGAGGGCGTTGACGAGGGTTCCGTCGGCATTTCCCGGCGCCGGGTGAACGACGAGCCCTGCGGGCTTGTCGATGACGATCAGATGTGCATCCTCGAAGCGGATGTCGAGCGCGATCTTCTGCGCGGCCGGCGCGGCCGGCGCGGGTTCGGGGAAAGTGACGAGGAAATTCTGGCCGCCCTTTATTCTCATCGAAGGGTTGCGAAGGGGCGCGCCTTCGAGAATGACATGGCCCTCTTCGATAAGGCGCTTCAGCCTCGAACGCGAAAGCCCTTCGAGGCGGCGCGCGAGAAGGCGGTCGAGGCGCTCGCCGCCGTCGCCCGCTTCGGCGCGGACGCTGATCCTGCCGCGGCAAAGGCCGCCTTCGACCACGATCATGGGCGCAACGCCGCTGTGGCGGCCGGAGGGCCGTCGATGCCGATTCGCGGGCTGACGATTTTTGTCATCGTCATGGGGGTGGTGATCGTCCTCGGTTTTGCCGTCGTCGTGGCGACGATCGCCGGGCGTCTTGCCCGCGGCGGCGGCGGCTCTTCCTTTGGCTCCTCCGCCATCGTCATCCCGAAAGGGGGGCGGGTGCGGGCGATGACCGCCGAAGGTGGGCGCCTCATTCTCAGCCTTTCCTTGCCGCAGGGCAAAGCGGAGATCCTCATCATCGACCTCAAGACCGGCGCCCGGCTCGGCGCCATCGCCCTTAACCCGGCGCCCTGAACCCTCGGCATCGCCTGCGCTTACCGCGGCAGCAGAAGCAGTTTCTCGCGGCGGCCCGCAACCGATTCTACACGGATTCGGCAAACACGGTCAGTTTTCGCGAAGAGGAGCAAGTATCGTACCAGAAGCGGATGGGCAAGGCAGGGAAGGCGAATCGCGGCGGGAAAGGGCGCGCGCTCGGGGGTGCGACAATTTTCTGCCGAAACCCCTTGCAGCGGTGGCGGATGAGCGTATTTATCGGGCTCGCGACGCACTCGCACGTGCCTATGGCCCATCGTGGTTATGCAACGACGTAACGCGTCCTTTTTGGTCGCCCGGCGGCAGTGCCGGTCCCGAGAGGGAGGTCGATATGGTTGCAGTCCGGAAGAGGGCCCCCATACCCTGCGCCGAAGCCAATCTTCGCGGCACCCGCCAACGCGGCCGCGGAAGCCGGGTCACCGATCCGAGCAGTTTGCGCTGACGGGATCAATTCTTTCCGTGCGGTTCTCTTTATAGAGCCGCGTTCTTCGGGACTCGCACGGGGTTTCCCTTCGCTTTTCCGTTAACGCGCCGCAAGCGCTCGCGCTTCTTGCGCCTTCTCGCGCGCCGCCCGGATCGGGAAGCCTCCTGCCGAGCCCGCATGGGGACAAGGATCCGGCGCCCGATGAATGACCGAATCGCTCGTTTTCTCGCCGCAAATTCTCCCGAGACCCCGTGCCTCGTGGTCGATCTCGAAGCGATCGCCAAGGCTTATGAGGGGCTGCGCCGGCATCTGCCGCTTGCCGCCATCTATTACGCCCTCAAAGCCAACCCAGCGCCCGAGGTCGTCGCCATGCTCGCGCGCAAAGGCTCGAATTTCGATGTCGCCAGCCGCAGCGAGATCGAGCTTTGCCTCGAACACGGGGTCGGTCCTTCGCGCCTTTCCTTCGGCAATACGATCAAGAAGGAAAGGGACATCGCCTTTGCTTACGGGGCGGGGATACGGCTTTTCGCCTTCGACAGCGAGGATGAGCTTTTGAAGCTCTCCCGCGCGGCTCCCGGCGCCCGCGTCTTTTGCCGCATCCTCGTCTCTTGCGAGGGAGCGGAGTGGCCTTTGTCGCGCAAATTCGGTTGCGCTCCCGAGATGGCCTGCACGCTTTTGCAAAAGGCGCGCGCTCAGGGCCTCGAGCCTTACGGGGTTTCCTTTCACGTCGGCTCGCAGCAAACCGACGTCGGCCAATGGTCGGGGGCGATCGCCGGCGCCGCCCGCCTTTTCTGGCTTCTCGCCGAGGCCGACATCAGCTTGCGGATGATCAATATCGGCGGCGGTTTCCCGGCCCATTACCGCGGCGAAGTGCCGCCGCTCGAAGACTACGCACGCGCCGTCATGGAGGCCGTCACCGGAGAGTTCGGCAATGATCTGCCGGAGATCATCGTCGAGCCGGGCCGCTCTCTCGTCGCCGATGCGGGCGTCATCGAAAGCGAGGTCGTGCTGATTTCGCGCAAAGGGGAGGACGACGACCGGCGCTGGGTCTATCTCGATGTCGGCAAGTTCAACGGTCTCGCCGAGACCATGGGCGAAAGCATCAAGTACCGCATCGAGACGCCGGGCCGCGGCGGTCCCGAAGGGCCGGTCGTTCTCGCCGGACCGACCTGCGACAGCGCCGACATCCTTTATGAAGAGACCGAGTACCGCCTGCCTCTCGAACTGCGGATCGGCGACAGAGTGGAGATTCTCTCGGCCGGCGCTTATACCGCAAGCTATGCCTCGGTCGGCTTCAACGGCTTTGCGCCGATGCGCACCTATTGCATCTGAGCGCTTCCCCGGCCTTTCGCGCTCCTTTTATGGTGGTGGGAAAGGCGAAGCGGGCGCTTTGGGACGCGGGAAGGCTCCTCGACACCGTTGCGCGATGATCGCAATTCGCCTCAAGATTCTGGCGGCGGTCGCCGCGGCGACCCTTCTCGCAACGAGCCTTTCCGCCTTCGCGGGACCAAAGCCCGCGATCCTCTTCTGCATCAATCCGCAAAGCGGCGCCCGTTTCAGCGTGACGATCGATTTTGCCCGGCGCACCGCCGACGGCTTTCCCGCCGCGATCGACAAGGAGAGGATTTCCTGGAGCGACACGCTGAAAGGCGGCGCCTATGATTTCGACCGCCATTCGGGAGCTTTGACGGTGCGTTTCGCTTCGAGCACCGGCGGCTATTTCCTTCATGACCGCTGCCGCCTCGAGGAATGAGGGAAAGGCCGCTTCTCTTTCCTGCGAGCCGCACCCTTAGGGCGCAAGAGAAGGCTTGAGGTCGAGAGGCCGCGGGCGCCATTCTTCTCCCTCGAGGCCTTTCCGCTTAGCGAAGCGCGGGCGGGTTTCCTTTGGTCTCTCTGCGGAGGAAAGCGATGGCGACCCTTTCGAGCGACGACGGCGTGCGGCTTTATTACGAAGAGGCGGGGGCGGGAACCGCGATCGTCTTTGTTCATGAATTTGCGGGCGACAGCCGCAGCTTCGAACCGCAATTACGCTACTTTTCCCGGCGCTACCGCGCGATCGCTTTCAATGCCCGCGGCTATCCGCCATCCGAAGTGCCGCAAGACGGGGACCGCTATTCGCAAGAGCGCGCCCGCGACGACATCCGCTCTGTCCTCGACGCTCTCGGCATCGCCAAGGCGCATATCGTCGGGCTTTCGATGGGAGGCTTTGCCACCCTCCATTTCGGTCTCTCCTATCCCGAACGCGCGCTCTCTCTGGTCGTTGCCGGCTGCGGTTACGGGGCCGAGCCGGACAAGCGAGGGCTCTTTTACGAGGAGACGCAAAAAGCGGCCGCCCTCATCGAACGGGAAGGGATGGCGCAAGCGAGCAAGGTTTACGGCTCCGGACCGGCGCGAGTTCAGTTCGAGAACAAGGACCCGCGCGGTTGGGCCGAATTCGCCGCCCAGCTCGCGGAGCATTCGAGCGAAGGTTCGGCACGCACGATGCGCGGCGTCCAGGCGCGAAGGCCTTCCCTTTGGGATCTGCGCGAAAGGATGCGGGCGCTCAGCGTGCCGACCCTTGTCGTCAGCGGTGACGAGGACGATCCTTGCCTCGAACCCGGGATCCTGATGAAACGGACGATCCCGACCGCGGCGCTTGTCGTCTTTCCGGGGAGCGGCCACGCCGTCAATCTCGAAGAGCCCGATCTTTTCAACCGCTTTTGCGACGATTTCTTTCATCAGGTGGAAAGCGGCCGCTGGCCGCGGCGCGATCCGCGCTCGCAGACGGGCTCGATCCTCGGCGTGCGCTGAAAGGCGCCTTGAGAGAAGAGGCAGAGCGCGCCACATCGCAAGGGGCAGAAAAAGGAGGTTTCTCGTGGACGACACAACCCGCATCGCGCTCGAAGCCGGCGTCTTGCGCCGCCTTCTCGACCATCTTCGCGAGCGCACCGATGTCCAGAATATCGATCTGATGACCCTCGCGGGGTTTTGCCGCAACTGCCTTTCGAAATGGTATCTCGCCGAAGCCGAAGCGCGGGGGGTGCCGCTTTCGGACGCCGAAGCGCGCAAGATCGTTTACGGCATGCCTTACGAAGAGTGGAAAAGGCGCTACCAGAAGGAAGCGAGCCCCGCGCAAAAGGCCGCCCTCGCCGAAACCCACGGGCATTGACAGGGGGGCGCGCTTGCGCCCGCTCTTTTGCCCCGCTATCGTCCGCGCCCCGCCGGGGGGCGGAGAACGGGCGAAGGGAAAGGGGAAACCATGGCCGATGTCGGAGGGATCGCGGGCGAGCGCCTCAAATCCTTGATCGAGCGCATCGAAAGGCTCGAAGAGGAAAAGCGCGCGCTCGGCGCGGACATCAAGGAGGTCTACGCCGAGGCCAAAGGCGCCGGCTTCGAGCCGAGGATCATGCGCCGCATCCTCAAGATCCGGAGGATGGACAAGGACGAGATCGACGAGGAGGACGCCCTTCTCGAAGTCTATAAACGCGCTCTCGGCATGCTCCCCGAAAGGGCCGCGGCGGATTAGGAAGGGGCAGGCGCGCCCGCGTGCCGTTGGAGCGCCGCAACGAGCGCGTCCGCGTCTTTGTCGCTCGTATCGAAACGGCAGACGAAACGGGCGAGCGCGGGGCCGCGCCGGTAAAAGAGAAAACCGTCGCGTTCGAGCCCGTCCATGACGGAAGAGGAGAGTTCGAGGAAAATCTCGTTCGCCTCGATCGGAGCGAGAAGACTGAGGCCCTTCGTCTTTTTGATCCCTTCGCCGATGCGCGCGGCCGCCGCGTTGGCGGCGCGGGCGAGATCGAGCCACAGCCCGTTTTCGACATAAGCGAGGAGCTGGGCCGAGGCAAAGCGCATCTTCGACCAGGTATGGCCGGCGCGCCGCAACTGCACGGCGAGGCGATCCTCGAACTCGGGCCGGAAGACGACGATCGCGTCGCAAAGAGCGCCGCCGTTTTTGGTCGCCCCAAAGGAAAGGACGTCGACCCCTAAACGCCAGCTCGCCTCCGCCGGGCTGCAGCCGAGGCGCGCCAGAGCGTTGGCGAAACGCGACCCGTCGATGTGGAAAAAGAGAGAGTGTTTTTGCGCAAGTTCGGCGATCGCGCGCACGCCGCCGAGCTCTGTGACGGCGCCGAGGTCGCTTGCCTGGGTGAGGCTGACGACCGCGGGTTCGCCGCGATGAAGC
>JAJYIC010000054.1:0-905 GCA_021790295.1 Pseudomonadota bacterium
CTGCTCGCCTTGGGTGCCCTTGTCGCCAAACGGCTGGTTGCGGTTTGGGTCGGGAGGAGGCGCGGGCTTGCCGGCTCGCGCCTGCAGATTCGCATGGTCGGTCTCGTCAGCCTGATCGCCGTCTTGCCGACCATCATCGTCGCGATTTTTTCCTACCTGTTTTTCACCTTCGGTCTCGAGACCTGGTTTAGCGACAGGGTCCACACGGCGATCTCGGAAAGTCGCGCCATCGCCGAAGCCTATCTGCGCGAGCACCAGAATACGATCCGCGCCGACGCTCTCGCCATGGCAAGCGATCTCGACCGCGAATCCTGGAAACTCGAACTCGATCGCAAAGAGCTTTCCCGCGTCGTTGCCGCCCAGGCCGCGCTCAGAGGGCTCAACGAGGCGATGGTTTTCGACCGCAACGGCCATGTCCTCGCGCGCGCCGGCCTGTCCTTTATGATCGGCCTTTCGCCCATTCCCGCGGCGGCTTTGCGCAGCGCCGATCGCGGCGATGTGGCGATCCTCACCAGCGATCGCGAAGACCGCGTGCGCGCCCTCGTCCGCCTCGACCAGTTCGGGCATGTCTATCTTTACGTCAGCCGTTACGTGGCCCCGCGCGTCCTCGATTACGTCAAGGCGACAGATCGCGCGGTCGCCCAGTACAAAGAGCTCGAAGGGCGCCGCTCGGGCTTTCAGATCACCTTCGCTTTCATCTTTATGATCCTCGCCATGTTGTTTCTGGTGGCCGCGGTTTCGGTGGGGATCCATTTTGCTACGCAGCTTTCCGATCCGATCAGCCGTCTTGTGACCGCCGCAGAACAGGTGCGTGGCGGCGACCTCGCCGCCCGAGTGCCCGAAAGCCGAAGGGATGACGAACTCGGGATGCTGTCGCGCGCGTTCAACCGCATGACCTTGCAGAT
>JAJYIC010000054.1:915-10652 GCA_021790295.1 Pseudomonadota bacterium
TTGCAGATCGAGACGCAACAGAGCGAACTGATCGAAGCGAACCGTCAGCTCGACGAAAGGCGGCGATTTACCGAGACGGTGCTTTCGGGGGTCTCGGCCGGGGTCATCGGGCTCGACGGCAGGGGATGCATCAATTTGCCCAACCGCTCGGCCTCCTCCCTTTTGGGACTCGACCTCGAACAGGCCGTCGGCAGGGATCTGGCGGAGGTGGCGCCAGAAATGTCGCCGCTTCTCGGCGCGGCCCTGCGCCGCCCCGACAGAAGGGCCGAAGGCCAGGTGCAGCTCAATCGCGCCGGCAGCGCGCGCACCCTTCTCGTGCGTATCGCGGCCGAGGGAAGCGAAAGGGAAATCGACGGTTTTGTCGTGACCTTCGACGACATCACCGAACTGCTTTCAGCGCAAAGAAAGGCCGCCTGGGCCGATATCGCCCGGCGCATCGCCCATGAGATCAAGAACCCTCTCACCCCGATCCAGCTTTCGGCCGAAAGATTGCGGCGCAAATATCTGAAGGATATCAAGAAAGACCCGGACACCTTCGCCTTGTGCACGGATACGATCGTCCGTCACGTCGGCGATATCGGGCGCATGATCGACGAATTTTCGGCGTTCGCACGGATGCCGGCCCCGGTCTTGAAACCGGAAAATCTGGCCGAGATCGTTCATCGCGCGGTTTTTCTCCAACGCACCGCCCATCCCGAGATCAAGTTCGAATCGGCGCTTGCGTCCTCTCCTTTGCTCGTCGAGTGCGACGCCCGTCTTGTCGGCCAGGCCGTGCTCAATATCCTTGCCAACGCGATCGATTCGCTCAAGGCGCGCGTCGCCGAAAGCGGGCGCGAGCCGCCGCCGCGCATCCGCGTATCGATCGAAAGGACGGCGGGAAGGCTCGCCGTTGTCGTCGAGGACAACGGTCAGGGCCTGCCCAAGGAAGGGCGCGAGAGGCTTGCGGAGCCTTATGTGACGGGCCGCGCCAACGGCACCGGTTTGGGGCTCGCCATCGTCAAGAAGATCATGGAAGATCACCGCGGGGAACTGGTCCTCGAAGACGCGTTACCGATGGGCGCGAGGGTGAGGCTCTCCTTTGCCGCCGCAGAAGTCGAAGAGAACCGCGGCGACTCGGTTGAAGTGAGTGCCTTGAGCGATGGCGCATGACATTCTGATCGTCGACGACGAGGCCGACATCCGCCTCCTGATCGCCGGTATCCTCAAGGATGAAGGCTATGAGACGCGCGAGGCCGCCAACGGCCGGGAAACCTATGCGGCGATCCATGCGCGCCAGCCCACCCTCGTCATCCTCGACATCTGGCTTTCGAGCGGCGAAGAAGACGGGATCGAGGTTCTCAAAAGACTGCAATCGGAAATGCCCTCGGTGCCGGTGGTCATGATCAGCGGTCACGGGACGATCGAGACGGCTGTCGATTCGATCAAGCTCGGGGCCTACGATTTTATCGAAAAGCCGTTCAAGTCGGACCGCCTTCTGCTGGTTGTCGAAAGGGCGATCGAGGCGGCGCGCTTGCGGCGCGAAAACGAAGAGCTGAAATTGCGCGCCGGCGGCGAGATCGACCTCGTCGGGCTCTCTCCCGGGATCAGGGAGTTGCGCCAGCAGATCGAGCGCGTGGCGCCGACCGGAAGCCGCGTCCTGGTCACCGGTCCGCCGGGCTCGGGCAAAGAGGTGGTGGCGCGGCTTCTGCACTTGCGCTCGCGCCGGGCGAGAGGCCCTTTCGTTGCCGTAAGCTGCGCGACGATGAGGCCCGATCGTCTCGAAATCGAGCTGTTCGGAACCGAACACGGCATCGATGGAGCGCCGCGCAAAGTCGGAACCTTCGAGCGCGCGCATGGCGGCACGCTCTTTCTCGACGAGGTCTCCGACATGCCGATCGAGACCCAGGGCAAGATCGTGCGCGTCCTCCAGGAGCAGACGTTCGAACGGGTCGGCGGATCGCGCCGGGTCGAAGTCGATGTCCGCGTCGTCGCCTCCTCGAACCGCGACCTCGGCGCCGAAATCGGCGCCGGCCGCTTTCGCGAAGACCTTTATTACCGTTTGAGCGTGGTCCCGATCCGCGTCCCGCCGTTGCGCGAACGGCGCGAAGACATCCCCGTTCTCGCACGCCATTTCATGGCCCGTTCGGCCGACGCCGCACGCCTTCCGCCGCGCGAATTCGGCGAGGATGCGATGGCCGCCCTGCAAACCTATTCATGGCCGGGCAATGTGCGCCAGTTGCGCAACCTCATCGAGTGGCTCCTCATCATGGCTCCGGGCGAGGCGCGCGAGCCGGTTCGCGCCGAGATGCTGCCGAACGACATCACCGCCATCGCCCCGTCCGTCGTCAAATGGGAAAAGGGCGGCGAAATCATGACTCTGCCCTTGCGCGACGCGCGCGAAGTGTTCGAGCGCGAATACCTTCTGGCCCAGGTGACGCGCTTCGGCGGCAACATTTCGCGCACCGCGGCCTTTGTCGGGATGGAGCGTTCGGCTCTTCACCGCAAACTCAAGTCTTTGGGGGTCGTCAACAGCGAGCGGCCCGTCAAGCTTGGCGGCTGATGTCCGGAAGCGCCCGCCTCGCCCTCGAAGAGATCCGGCCGATCCGCCCTCGAGCGGTGCTTTTCGACTGGGACAACACGCTTGTCGACAGTTGGGCAACCCTTCACGAAGCCTTCAACAAGGCGCTTCAAGCGATGGGAAAGCCGTTGTGGTCGCTGGCAGAAGCGCGCCAAAGGGTGCGGCTCTCCTTGCGCGAAAGCTTTCCGGCTCTGTTCGGCGAGCGCTCGCAGGAAGCCCGCCGCATCTACATCGAGGCGTTTGCCTCGATCCACCTGGAAAGGCTCAAAGCCTTGCCCGGGCGTGAGGCTCTGCTTACCGCGCTCTTTGCAAAGGGGATCTATCTCGCCGTCGTCAGCAACAAGACGGGGGCCGTTTTGCGCCGGGAAGTCGATGCTCTCGGTTGGGGGCGGTTTTTCGGCAGCGTCGTCGGCGCCGGAGACGCGGCTTTCGACAAGCCCGATCCGGCGCCCCTGCGCCTTGCTCTCGAACCATCGGGGATCGCTGCCGGAGAGGCGGTTTGGCTCGTCGGCGACACCGCGGTCGATATGGAATGCGCCCGCCGCTCAGGCTGTATTCCCGTCCTTCTCGGGCCCCCGCCCTCGCCGGCGGAATTCACCGAAGCCGGCCCTTCTTTTGCCTTTGCGGAAGGGGCGGCTTTGTTTCGCTTTATCGAGGGGTTGTGATTTTGGGTTGCGAGCCTATCTGCCTAGCGGAAACGCGGCAGCTTGAGTGCCATTCTCGGTCCGGGTGCGGCTGCCTTACCAAGAACAATAGGGGAAAGACCCATGTCTCCTGAAAAATCCCAGAATGTTCAGGACGTGTTTTTGAACCACGTCCGCAAAAACAAGACACCGGTGACGATTTTTCTCGTCAATGGCGTCAAGCTTCAGGGGATCATCACCTGGTTTGACAGCTTTTGCGTTTTGTTGCGGCGCGACGCTCATTCGCAACTTGTCTACAAGCACGCGATTTCGACGGTGATGCCGGGGCAACCGATCCAGCTCCTCGAATCGAACAGGGAGATGGAGGAACTCTGACCGCCGCTGCAGGAGAGAGAAAAGGCGAGGGTGCGTCTTCGGGTCGCGCTCTCGTCGTTTTGCCTGCGCCGAAATCGGGGCAGGGGACAGTTTGGCGAACCGAGGACGCCCGTCTCGAAGAGGCGGTCGGTCTCGCGCGGGCCATCCGTCTCGAGATCGTCCGCGCTTTCTCTGTTCCCCTGGCGCGGCCGCGGCCGGGCACCCTTTTCGGGCGCGGCACGGTCGAAACCCTCGCGGCGCTCATCGCCGACAACGAGATCGGGCTCGTCATCCTCGACGCCGTGCTCTCCCCGGCCCAGCAGCGCAATCTCGAAAGGGCGTGGAAAGCCAAGGTCATCGACCGCACCGGGCTCATCCTGGAAATTTTCGGGGAGCGCGCCCGCACCCATGAAGGCCGCGTTCAGGTCGAGATGGCCGCGCTTTCCTATCAGCGTTCGCGGCTGGTGCGCTCCTGGACCCATCTCGAACGCCAGCGCGGCGGTTTCGGTTTTCTCGGAGGTCCGGGAGAAAGCCAGATCGAAATCGACCGGCGCCTTATCGGCGAACGCCTCGCGCGGCTGTCGCGCGAACTCGATGTCCTCAAACGCCGCCGCGCCCTCTATCGCACGGCGCGAGCCCGCGTGCCCTATCCCGTGGTCGCGCTCGTCGGCTATACCAATGCCGGAAAATCGACCCTTTTCAACCGCTTGACCCATTCGAGCGTGGACGCGGACGCGCGTCTTTTCGCCACTCTCGATCCGACCATGAGGCGGCTTCTTCTGCCTTCGGGCCGGCAGGCGATCCTTTCCGACACGGTCGGTTTCATCTCCGAACTGCCGACCCATCTCGTCGCCGCGTTCCGCGCCACCCTCGAAGAAGTGAGGCAAGCCGACCTTATCCTCCATGTGCGCGACGTTCATCACCCCGACAGCGAAGCCCAGCGCCGCGATGTCCTGCGGGTCCTCACCGATCTCGGTCTCGGCGAGAGGATCGAAGAGGGATTGATCGAGGCGCGCAACAAGATCGATCTCTTCGAACTTTCGGCGCGGCGCGACCTTTCGGAACAGCCTTTGCCCAATGCCGAGGCGGTCGCGGTTTCGGCCTTGACAGGGGAGGGGTTGGACGCGCTCCTCGCGGTGATCGATCGCCGGCTCGACGGCGACAGCCGCCTCGTCCGCCTCGATATTCCTCTCTCCGACGGCAAAACGCTCGCCTGGATCTACCGTCACGGCGAGGTGTTGGGACGGCGCGACGACGCCGAGAGAGCCCATCTTTCGGTTCGCTTGTCGCCCACCGATCTCGGCCGTCTCGAAAGGATCAAAAGGGCGAACCAAGAAAGAGTCTGAGGAACGCAGTCTAATGCGTTGGGCAGGCATCATTCTATCTGCGCATCGGGCGAGCCGCCCCGCGTGAAGCGCAAAGCCGTGAAAGAGCCTTTACCGGCGGTTCGATCGAGGACCGGACAGTCGGACGCCCGCCGGCGAGTCGGGAAGGGCGGCTAACCCTCGCGATGCTCGCTTTCTTTCACTTCCTGCCACAAGGCTTCGAGAAGGGCGATCGCGGGGCCTATTTTGCGCTCTTGCGCCAAAACCTCGAGACGGCGAAAGCGCGTTTCGAATTTGGCCGTCGCGCGACGCAAGGCCGCTTCGGGGTCGATTTCGAGCTTTCTCGCGAGATTGGCGGCGGCAAAAAGGAGATCGCCCATTTCCTCTTCGACGACGCCCGGCGCGGCGCCCGTTTCAAGCGCGGTTTCGAGTTCGGCCATTTCCTCGGCGATCTTGGCGAAAACCGGCCGGGCTTCCTCCCAATCGAAACCGATGCGCGCCGCGCGGCGTCCGATCTTGGAGGCCCGCGCGAGGGCGGGAAGGGCAAGAGCGACCCCGTCGAGAAGGCTTTCGCCTTTCCCCGAACCGTGTCTGCGCGTTCGCCGTTCCGCCGCTTTGTGCTCTTCCCATGCCTGCGTTTGCGCCTCGGCCGAAGCGACCTCGGCAGAGCCGAAAACATGGGGATGGCGGCGGACCATCTTTTCGATAATCGCCTCCGCCACATCCTCGAACGAAAATTGTCCCGCTTCCTCGGCCATGCGGGCGTGAAAGACGACCTGGAAAAGAAGGTCGCCCAGTTCCTCTTTCAAGGCCGCCATGTCGCTGCGGGCGATGGCGTCGGCAACCTCATAAGCCTCTTCGATCGTATATGGCGCGATCGAAGCGAAATCCTGTTCGCGGTCCCAAGGGCAGCCGTGCCGCGCGTCGCGCAAACGCGCCATGAGTGCGAGAAGGTTTTCGATCGAACCCATCGGCTTTCCTCCAACCCTGGCGAGGATAGCATTCCAATCCCTTGGCGGTCTTTGCCTCTGCGGCGACGGCGCGAAAGGGTCGAGGGGAACGCCGGCGGCGCGGGCGCACGGAGACGAAAACTCAATAAAATGTCGCATAATATATATTATGGAAAATAACATCCGGCCGGCGCCAATCTCGGCCGCCGCCGATAGCCCTCTCGCGCTTTTGCGCCCTCCTCGATCACGCCTCCGCCAGGTCGATCACGAGCCCGTCGCGCCCGGGTTCGACCCCGGGCGGCAATTCGCGCGAAAACTCCGCGTAATCGAGGCTCCCATCCATATGCGTCAACACCGCGCGCCGCGGGCCAACGCGGGCAATCCAGGCAAGGCTTCTGGCGAGGTGGCTGTGGGTCGGATGAGGCTCGCGCCTCATGCATTCGAGGATCCACAATTCGATCCCGGCAAGAACGGAAAAAGCGTGCTCGTCGAGCCCTACCACATCGGTCGAATACGCCATGGCGCCGATGCGATAACCGAGCGTCGAACCGAAACCATGGTCTTGCGTGAAAGGAAGGATCAGGGTCCCGCCAATCGTAAACGGTCCTTCGATCGGGTGCGGTATGAGGGTCGGCCGGTAATAAGCCTCGTCCGGAGACGGGGGTTTGAGAACATAGGCAAAACGCTGTTCGAGGACGGCGAGAGTGGCGCGGTCGAGATAAAGCGGGATCGCCGCCTTCATCAGGCGGTTGATCGCGCGCAGATCATCGATCCCGTGAAGATGGTCGGCATGGGCGTGGGTCAGAAGCACCGCGTCGAGGCGCTTTACGCTGGCGTCGAGAAGCTGCTCGCGCAGATCGGGCGAAGTGTCGATGAGGATGACCTTTTCTTGCGTCTCGATGAGAAGGGAGACGCGCCGGCGCCGATTGCGCGGGTCGCCCGGGTCGCAACGGCCCCAGAATGGGCCGATCGCGGGGACGCCCCAGGACGGGCCGCAGCCGAGGATCGTCACCCGAATCGCCCGGCCCGCGCGGCTTTCGGGAAGAGGCGGAAAAAATTGGCGCTCGTCGCAGCGGCGAGGTCTTCCCGCTCCTCCCCTCTGACGACGGCAAGGGCGGCAAGGGTAAAAGGGAGAAAAGCGGGCTCGTTGCGCTTTCCCCGTTTCGGCACCGGAGCGAGATAAGGGCAATCGGTCTCGATGAGAAGGCGGTCGAGAGGAACCGCTAACGCGATCCTGCGAAGGTTCTCGGCGCCCTTGAAGGTGAGGATGCCGGAAATGGAGATGAAATAGCCGAGCTGAAGCGCCTTTTCGGCAAGGGCCGCTCCGCCCGTGAAGGAATGGAGGACGGCCGCAGGAGGTCGCTCTTCTTCGAGGATGCGCGCGATCTCGTCATCGGCTTCCCGGGCATGGATGATAAGCGGGAGCCCGCTTTCCTTTGCCGCCTCGATATGGACGCGAAACAGGCGTTCCTGGGGCGGGCGCGGCGCGTGATCGTAATGAAAATCGAGACCGGTCTCGCCGATGGCGACGACTTTCGGATGATTGGCAAGAACGGCAAGCCTTTGCGGGTCGAGATCGGCATGATCTTGCGCTTCATGCGGATGGGCGCCCTCTGAGCACCAGATCCCCTCGTTCTCTTCGGCGATCGCCCGCAATTTTTCGAATTGATCGACCCTTGTCGAGACCGTCAGCATCCCTTCGACCCCGGCCGCATGGGCGCGGGCGATGACCGCGCCGAGATCGCCTGCGAACTCGGCGGAATCGAGATGGGCGTGGCTGTCGATCAGCATGGCCCTTCTGTTCCCGCCTCTTTTTTTGCGACAAAGCGGGGAAAGACCCCTTGCGGTTTCGGCAAAGGCGTGCCGGCGACAAGAAAGCTTTCTTCGAGAGCGGCGAAGGCGCGCGCTTCAGGAGCCACGGAAAGTTGGTCGAGAAGCCTCCCTGCGGCATCGGGAACAAAGGGTTGGACAATGATCGCGAGACGACGGATCACTTCGGCAAGGGTGTAAAGGACGCTTTCCATGCGTTTCCTGTCGCTCTGCAAAAGCGCCCAGGGCGCCATCGCATCGACATATCGGTTGGCCTCGGCGACGACCCGCCAGATCGTTTCCAGCGCCAAATGGAAGGCCTGTTCGCGCATCAAAGGGCGTAACGCCGGCAAAAGCCCCCGCGCGGCCGCGAGAAGCGCCTCGTCCTCTTCGGAAAATCCATGCGGCTGAGGCACTTCCGCGGAGCAGTTGCGATGGATCATGGCCAGAGCGCGTTGCGCGAGATTGCCGAAATCATTGGCAAGGTCGCCGTTCAAGCGGGCGACGACGGCGCGATGTGAAAAATCGCCGTCGCTTCCGAAAGGTAATTCCCGCAACAGAAAATAACGCAAGGCGTCGCGCCCGTAAGTCGCTTCGAGACGCCGAGGGGGGATGAAATTACCGAGGGATTTCGACATTTTCTGCCCTTCGACCGTCCACCAGCCGTGGGCAAAGACGCGGCGCGGAGGCTGAAGCCCGGCCGCCATCAGAAAAGCCGGCCAGTAGACCGCGTGAAAGCGCAGGATGTCCTTGCCGACGAGATGCAGATCCGCCGGCCAGAATGTTGAAAAATCTGGACTATGGGTATCGGGATAACCGATGGCGGAAACATAGTTGGCGAGCGCGTCGAGCCACACGTACATGACATGGCGAGGATTTCCGGGAACCGGGATCCCCCAGGAAAAACCGGTGCGGGAAATCGACAGGTCGTTGAGCCCGCTTTTGACAAAACTGACCACTTCGTTGCGGCGGCTTTTCGGACCGATCGCCTCGGGGTTCGCGTCGTAATAAGCAAGAAGCTTGTCTTGCCAATTGGATAGCCTGAAAAAGTAATTTTCTTCTTCAACCCATTCGACGTCGGCGCCGGTCGGGGCCTTGCCGTCCATGAGTTCGCTTTCGCCGTAAAACGCCTCGTCGCGCACCGAATACCACCCGGAAAAGCGCCCGAGATAGATCTCCCCGCGCCGTTCGAGTTCTTTCCACAAGGCTTCGACCGCGCGCTGATGGCGCGGTTCGGTGGTGCGGATAAAGTCGTCGTTGCTGATGGCAAGAAGTTCGGCCATCGCGCGGAACGAAGCGGAGATGCGATCGGCAAATTCCTGAGGGGAAATTCCCGCCGCCCGCGCCGAAGTTTCGACCTTTTGCCCGTGTTCGTCGGTGCCGGTGAGGAATTTGACGCGGTAGCCGTCGAGCCTCATAAAGCGGGCGAGAGCGTCCGCAGCGACGGTCGTATACGCGTGCCCCAGATGCGGCAGATCGTTGACGTAGTAGATGGGCGTCGTGACGAAAAAGCGCCGCTCCACGGTCATCGAACCTCCAAAATCCCCCTTTTGCGGGCGGGCCTTCCCGGACCGCCCGTTCGCGCGCGTCATCGGGATCGCGAGGGCAGGCCTTGATATGGGCGCGCGGCGCGGCCGCTCCAATCTCCGGCCGCGGAGTTCTACCCGGCTCTTTCCTCGATCGCAAACAAGGCGGCGAGGATCGCCTGTTTTTTGTCGAGATTGAGGGCGCGGGCGCGGGCAAAGCCTTCTTCGATCCCGGCACGAAGAGAGGCCCAAACGCCCGCCTCCTTCTTTGCCGCAAGAGCGGCGAGCACGCCTTCGCCGTCGAGGATCTCCTCGTCTTCGCGCCCTTTTGCCGAGAGGGTGGCGATCCGGGCCAGAAGATCCAGAATCAGCTCCTCGACGACCCTGTAGGATTCTTCTTCGCCCGCGCGCGTCAGCGCGTCGGCAAAAGCATGGAGCGCGCGAAGGTCGATCGCGGGGGTCGCCCCGAGAAGCGCGAGAAGCTCCCGGTAAAGCCGAAGCCCCCCGGCTTCTGCGAGATCGAGAGCGCGCCCGATGCTGCCTTGCGACAACAAGGCAAGCGCGGCCCTAGA
>JAJYIC010000055.1:0-6867 GCA_021790295.1 Pseudomonadota bacterium
GGAAGACGGCACGCGCAAAGAGCCGGCCCCGATCAACGCCTTTCACAAGACGCCGACCGCGATCATCGGCCCCGGAGAGACCATGGTTCTGCCCGACGCGCCGGCGACGATCTTCGAAGGCGAGGCCGAACTCGGAGTCGTCATCGGCAAAAGGGCAACCCGGCTCAGCGCCGGCGAGGCGATGGCCGCCGTCTTCGGTTACGTCAATTTCATCGACGGTTCCGCGCGCGGCCTGCCTCCCGCCAACAACGTCTTTTTCCAGATGAAATCGCGCGACACCTTCGCGCCCATCGGGCCTTACCTCGTCACCGCCGACGAGATCCCCGATCCGCACCACCTGCAGATCCGGCTTTTCAACAACGGCGTCTTGACCCAGAACTTCAACACCAGCGACATGGCGCACAAGATCCCGCGTTGCCTCGAATGGATCACGTCGGTGCACACGCTCGAACCGGGCGACATCGTCGCCAGCGGCACCAACCACCGTGGATTGAACCCGTTTATGGACGGCGACCGGATCGAACTCGAAATCGAGCGCTGCGGCCGGCTTTCCTTTACCGTCAAGGACGAGCTGAAACGCGTCTGGGCGCGGGTCACGCGGCGCGAGATGCACGAAAGGGCGGAAAAGAAGACCCCGGGCGCCTATCCCGACACGACGCCGCAGCTTTCCGGAAAATACGCGCCGCAGCATTGAGCCTTTGCACCCCTCCCTCTTCCTTCCTCGCAGAGGGAAGGAAGAGGCCGCGGCGCATCCTTTTCAGAAGGATCGATCGACGATGACGGGTTCGCATTTCTCCTTGGCGCAACTTTTTGCCGACGGATTGCCGGCGCCGGCTCCGCGCTGGACCGGTTTTGCCAAATACAATTTCATCGGCGGCCATAACGCGCCCGAACGCATCCCGAGCGAAGGGCTTGCGGCGGCCGCGGGGGCCGCGTTGAGGCGCGAGGGCGCCTCCCTTGCCCTTTATCACGCCAACGGTCCCCAAGGGCTCCTTGCCTTGCGCGAGGTCGTCGCAAGCAAACTCGGCGCTCGCGGGATCAAGGCGGATGCGGATGAGGTGTTGATCACCTCTGGTTCGGGCCAAGGGATCGACCTCGTCAACCGGCTTTTCCTCAACCGCGGCGACAGCATCATCATCGAAGAATTCACTTATGCCGGCGCCTTGACAAAACTCGCGCGCCTCGGGGTCAAGGCGATCGGCGCTCCGCTCGATAGCGAAGGGCTCGAGATCGAGCCTCTTGCCCGAATCCTCGCCAACCTCAAACGCGAGGGCGTCACCCCCAAATTCATCTATACCATCCCGACGATCCAGAACCCGACCGGTTCGATCCTTCCGCGGCAAAGGCGGGAGGCGCTTCTTGCCCTCTCGCGCGAATACGGCGTCCTCCTTTTCGAGGATGAATGCTATGCCGACCTCACCTTCGAAGAAGGGGCGCCCAGCGCGCTTTACGCACTCGACAAAAGCCGCGTCGTCCATATCGGATCCTTTTCGAAGACCCTCTCCCCGGCTTTGCGGCTTGGCTACATCGTCGCCGAGTGGGAGGTCTTGAGCCGCCTCATCGCCTTGAAACGGGAAACGGACAGCGGCACCGGCGCCATCGACCAGATGGCGGCGGCGGAATATCTGGGGCGGAACTTCGACGCTCACGTCAAAGGACTGACGGGGGCATTGCGCGACAAGCTCGCAACGATGGAAGAGGCCGTGGCGCGCGAATTCGGCAGCGCGGTCGAGATGTGGCGCCCCAAAGGCGGGATATTTCTGTGGCTCAAATTCCCCGACGGTTTCGATGTGCGCCGCCTTCAAGGCCCGGCCGAGAAGAGGGGGATCGTCTTCAACCCCGGGCCCGAGTGGGCGGCCGCAGGGGAAGCGGCGAAATCCTATATGCGGCTTTGCTTTGCCTACCCTTCGGAGGAGGAGATCCGGGAAGGGGTTGCGGCTCTGGCCGAAGTCTCGTTCGCAGAAACCGGGATCCCTCAGCTCAGCGCCAATATCGGCCGCGCCGGCCGCTCCCTCTGAAAAGCCGCGGGCAGAGACCCGGTGGCGGGAAGGGCGCCTCCTGCGGCGGCCGGCTTCGGCCGGCTAAAGCCGCTTCAGATATTGCCCGACGAAGTCGCAGCCGACCATTTCCGCGAAGGCGCGCATCAGCTTTTGCGTCACCGGGCCCGGCACGCTCGCGGCCTTGAAACGGCGCCCGTTGAGGGTTTTGACGCCGCAGATGCAAAGGCTCGTCGAAGTGAGAAAGCATTCGTCGGCAGTAAAGGCGTCGTAAAGATCGATGTCTTTTTCGGCGCAAGGGATGCCGAGCCCGCCCGCCAGTTCGATCACCGCCTGCCGGCTCACTCCCGGCAGGACATAGCGTTCGCGGGGGGTGAGAAGGGCGCCATCGCTGAGGAGAAAGATGTTGGCGCCCGCCCCTTCGGAGAGATTTCCGTTCTCGTCGAGGAGCACGGCCCAAGCCTCGGGGTTCTGCGCCTTCACTTCGCGTTCGGCAAGGATGAGGTTGAGGTATTGATGCATCTTGGCGCGCGGAGAAAGGGCGGAAGGCGAGGTGCGCCGGATCGAAGGGACGATGACCTCGATGCCGTCACGGAACAAAGGGGCGCGTTCGGCAAAGGGAAGGGGAGAACATTCGAGGATGATATTGGGCCCGTAATGATCCCAGTTGTCGCCATCGACCCTTTTGACGCCGCGGCTCACACGCTGGGCGAGCCAATAATCATCGTCGGGCCCCAAAAGATGGCGGTTGCGGTCGAGAACCTCTTCGCTGAGCCGCACCATCTCGCTTTCGCCGATGCCGGGGTCGATGTCGACATAAGCGAGCGAACGGTAGAGACGGGCGAGGTGGGAGGAGAGGCGAAAGGCTTTGCCGTTAAAGCTTCGGGTCATGTCGAAGACCCCGTCGCCGCGCAAAAAGCTCTGATCCCGGAAGGGGACGCGCACCGCGCTTTCGCGCATGAATTTGCCGTTGAACCAGGCCACCCGTTCGTTTTCGAGAGACATGCGAGAACTCTCCTCTCTCTATTTCCCTCGCGGCGAGAAAACGAGGGCGGGCGTCGGGCGCTCTCCCTTACTCCTTGTGGGAAGCCGCAACTCGCGCGCTGAAATTCCTGGGGATCCCGGACCTTGCGAGGGCGCCCCGGAGCGCCACCCGCGGCAGGTTTGCGGCAAGGATTTCGCGCACTTCTAAAAGCCGCCCGAGATCGATCCCGGTTTCGAGACCCATCGCCTCGAGCATAAAGGCGAGATCCTCGCTGACGATATTGCCGTTGGCGCCTTGCGCTGCAGGCCCGCCGCCGAGGCCGCCGATCGAGGCGTCGAAGGCGCGCGCTCCGGCGCCGAGGGCGGCGAGAACATTGGCAAGGCCGAGCCCCAGCCCATCGTGGAAATGGCCGCGGACGGGGATCGGATTGACATCGGCCATGACGCGGTGAAAGAGGCGATCGACCGCGGCCGGATTTCCGTAACCGGCGGTGTCGGCGAGCATGATTTCAGAGGCCCCGGCCTCGGCGGCTGCGAGCGCGATTCGCCGCACCCGGTCCTCTTCGACCGCGCCTTCGAGAGGGCAGCCGAAGGCGGTTGCGAGAGTGCAAGCGATCCGCGGCCGGCGGTCCGCCGGCAGGTTGCGGCAGCGGGAGACGACGCGGTGCAACTCTTCGACCGATTCTTCGATGCTTCGCCGCAGGGTTGCCCGGTTGTAGGAGTCGCTGACGCAAAGCACGAAATTCATCGCCCGGGCGCCAAGCGCAAGGCCCTTCTCGGCGCCTTTGAGGTTGGGGATAAGGACGCTCGCTTTGAGCTCTTTGAGCCCTCGGCTGCGGCGCAAAACCGCATCGGTATCGGCAAGTTGCGGCGACAGCTTCGCGGGCACAAAAGAGCCGATCTCGACCTCGCGCACCCCGGCCTCGTATTCGGCTTCGAGCCAGGCGAGTTTCGCCGCGGTCGGCAGAATTTCCTTGCGGCCTTGCAACCCGTCGTGCAGGCCGACCTCGCGGACAAAGGCCCGTTCTTTCATCGGCTCCTCCCGGCTCTTTTCAGGGCCGGGAACGACCCTATCCCCCGCCGCCGCACCCCCGCAACCGGCGAAGGCGGAGGATCTGGTCTGCGCCTTTCGCCTCTCGCGCCTGCTTTCAAACGACATGTTCGGGGGTGAAGAGGCAAGCCTCTTCGGTATCGGCGAGTTCGATCTGGATCGTCGCATGGGCGATGCCGAAGCGCTCGTGGAGTTCTTTTGCGGCTGCGCCGAGAAACGCGTCGCCCGGATGCCCGCCCGGCATCACGAGATGGCAGGTGAGCGCGGTTTCGGTCGTGCTCATCCCCCAGATGTGGAGATCGTGGACGGCTGCGACCCCGGGCAAGGCGGCAAGAGCCGCGCGCACGACCTCGGCGTCCACCCCTTCCGGCACGGCTGCGAGGGCAAGGCCGAGAGCGCTTTTGAAAAGGCCCCAGGTGCCGAAAACGATGACCGAAGAGACGACGAGGCTGGTCGCCGGGTCGAGCCAAAACCAATGGCTGAACCGAATCGCGATCCCGGCCAAGGCCACCCCGAAAGTCACCAAAGTGTCGGCAGCCATATGGAAAAATGCGCTTTTGCGATTGAGGTCGCGGCTGCGGCCTTTGGCGAAAAGAAGAGCCGTCGCGCCGTTGACGAGGATCCCAGTGGCCGCGGTCGCGATGAGGAGGGCGCTGTTGACGGGCACCGGATGCAAAAGCCGTGTCACCGCCTCCCAGCCGAGAGCGCCGGTGACGAGAAGCAGGATGATCGCGTTGGCGAGAGCGGCAAGGATCGTGCTGCTGCGCAGGCCGTAGGTGAAGCGGCCGCTCGGCTGCCGCCGGGCGAGCACGGCGGCGCCCCAGGCAAGAGAAAGCGCGAGGACGTCGCCGAGATTGTGACCGGCATCGGCGAGAAGAGCAAGCGAGCCGGCAAGAAAGCCGAACCCCGCTTCGGCCACGACAAAGGCGAGGTTGAAAGCGATGCCGATGAGATAGGCGCGCGCATAAAGGAGGGGCTCCCCTTTTTGCGCCGCCAAAGGCTTTTCAAAGCCAGCGTTTTCCATCGCCGCCCTCGCCCGATCAATACCGCGGAAAGGGCTTCTTTTCCAAGAGAGGAGAGGCGCATCGAGAAGAGCCCTTGACAGCGCTCCCGCCTCTGCGCGGAGATGAGCGTAAGCGGCGCTCCAGGAGGATCCCCCATGCTCGACGCCTATCTTTACGACGCTCTCAGAACGCCTTTCGGGCGCCATGCGGGCGCGCTCGCGCGGCTGCGCACGGACGACATGCTGGCCGCGGTCATCGGCGCGGTCGTCGAAAAGACCCCTTTTGCCCGCGACAAGATCGAGGATGTCGTCGTCGGCTGCGCCAATCAGGCGGGCGAAGACAGCCGGTGCGTCGCCCGTCACGCCGGCCTTCTCGCCGGCCTTCCGATCGAGGTGGGAGGCTCGGTCTTGCAGCGCAATTGCGGCAGCGGCCTCAACGCGATCGTCATGGCGGCGCAGGCCATCACCTGCGGCGAAGGCGAGGTCATGGTTGCGGGCGGCGTCGAAAGCATGAGCCGCGCTCCCTTCGTCATGGCCAAGGCGGAAAGCCCGTTCAGCCGGCAAGCGCTGGTTTTCGATTCGACCATCGGCGCGCGCTTCCCCAACCCCAAAATCGAAAAGGCTTTCGGCGCCGACACCATGCCCGAAACCGCCGACAATCTGGCCCGGGAGTTTCAACTGAGCCGCGAAGACTGCGATATTTTCGCCGAGGGGTCGCAAAGAAAATACGCCGCCGGCAAGGCCCAAGGCTTCTTTGCCGGAGAGATCGTGACGGTCGAGGTTCCGGGCGGCCGCAGCGGACCGCAAAGCGTCGGCGAAGACGAGCATCCGCGCCCGTCGAGCACTCTCGAAGCGCTGCAGAAACTGAGACCTCTGTTTGCCGGCGGGGTGACGACCGCAGGCAACGCCTCAGGCATCAACGACGGCGCCGTCGCCATGATCGTCGCCAGCCGCAGCGCCGGCGATAAGGCCGGGGCAAAGCCTCTCGCCCGCATCCGCTCGAGCGCCGTCGCAGGCGTGCCCCCGAGGATCATGGGGATCGGCCCTGTTCCCGCCGCGAAAAAGGCGCTCGAACGCGCCGGACTCGGCCTTTCCGAGATCGACGTCATCGAGATCAACGAGGCTTTCGCCGCCCAGGTTCTCGCCTGTATGAAAGGGCTCGGGCTTTCCTTCGCCGACAGCAGGGTCAATCCGAACGGCGGCGCCATCGCCATCGGCCATCCTCTCGGCGCCTCGGGGCCGCGCATTCTTTTGACCGCCGCGCGCCAGCTCGAACGCTCGGGCGGACGCTATGCCCTCGTCAGCATGTGCGTCGGCGTCGGCCAGGGGATCGCGGTCGTCATCGAACGTCCCTAAGGGCCTCTGCCAAAAGGCAAGGCGCTTGCCGCGACAAAGGGGCATGAGCGCAGCCCCGACCTTTGCCCTGAGGCCCTCGTTTTTCGGGATCGAGCGTTCGGACCCGAAAGCGGCGATCGCGATCGCCGGGATCCCGTTCGATCTCGGCACTTCGAACCGGCCGGGCGCGCGCTTTGGTCCTTTTGCCATCCGCGCGGCAAGCCGCATGCTTGCCGACGGCGCCCACCCTTCCACCAAGATCGAGCCGTCGCGGCTCGACCTTTCCGACATCGGCGATTTCGAGATCGCTCACGGCGATATAAAGGGCACCCTCAAAGCGATCGAGGAAAAGGCCTCGACCATCGCCCATCTCGTCGCGCTTGGCGGCGATCACAGCGTCACCCTCGGTTTGCTGCGCGCTCTCGCCCGCCGCACCGGCGCCTTGGGCCTTGTCCATTTCGATGCCCATGTCGATACCTGGCCCGAAAGCTCCGGTC
>JAJYIC010000055.1:6877-10519 GCA_021790295.1 Pseudomonadota bacterium
GAAGGGCTCGTCGATCCGAAACGCATGATTCAGATCGGCATACGCTCGCCCGTTCCGTTGAGCGTCTACGAGTGGACGCGGGGCAAAGGGGTGACCATCCTCGCCGCCGAAACCGTGCACGGGATGACGATGGAAGCGGTCGCGCAGAGGGCGCGAAAGGTGGTCGGCGCCGGCCCCGCTTATCTTTCTTTCGATATCGACGCTCTCGACCCGGCTTTTGCCCCCGGCACCGGAACCCCCGAGGCGGGTGGCCTTTTCACCTGGCAGGCGCGCGCGATCCTCTGCCGCCTCAAAGGGATTTCCTTTGCCGGGATGGATGTGGTCGAGGTGTCTCCGCCTTACGATGTCGCCGAGATCACTGCGCTCGCGGCGGCGACGGTTGTTTTCGATTATCTCGCCTGTCTGGCGCCGCACGCCTTTGCGCCTTGAGACCGCTCAGTCTTCGTCCCAGATCTTCTCGCTGAGCGGAAGCCCGGCGATCTCTGCGGGCCCCAAGGGACGCCGAGGAGGGATGCCGGCCCGTTCGAGAAGCGAAGCGAGTTGGCGCACATGCTGGGCCGAGTGCCACACCGTGCGTTCGAGGAGATCGAAGCGGCTCGCTTTGCCGAAATAGGCCTTGGCCGCGGCACCGAAATCCCCGCCCTCGTTTCGCCGCCACCAGGAGTGAAAGCGCGCCCGCACCTCCTCGCCAAAATCGGCGATCGCCGCGCTCGTCGAAAGGGCGGGCGGAGGAGGGGAGATCAAAGCCTCGTGGGAAAGGGTCACGCCCTCTTCTTCAGCTTCGACAAACGCCGCCCCGATCTGAAAAATATGGTGCATCAGGACGCGATAGGAACGCGGCCGGTGCGGCAGCAGATCTTCGAGCCGCGCCTGCGGCATCTGCCGCACGAGGCGGATCGCGGTTGCGAGAATGCGCTCGTAACGGGCGGCAAGTTCGGAAGGGCTAAGGCGAGGGCCGGTCTCCTCGTCGAGGCCCAAAAACCGGGCGACATCGGCGATCACCTGGGCGAAGACGAAGCGGCCTGCGCGCGCGACCACGGGAACCGAACGCGCGCCAAGAGAGAAGAGCTCTTCCCTGCCGCGCTCCTCGGCGAGGATATTGATCGATTCGAACTCGATCCCACGGACCGAGAGGTACTCTTTGACCCTGAGGCAGCTCGTTCAATGCGGCTGCCAGAAGACCCTGATCCTTTCGCTCATCCGCTCATCGCTCCCGAACGTTTCTCCCCGTTGCCGAGCGATCCTAGGGGCGAGCGGCGGCAAAGGCAAATGCCCTCTTTGCGCGAAAGCGAAAGCGCGAGCGGGAACCGGGAAAGGCTTCCCACCGTTCCTCAAACTGAAAGACGAGGCCGGGGCGCGATCCGAAGCAAGGCGCGCACCGGCGTGGAGAAGCACGTGGCCCAGAATGATGGCGCGGCCCCCTGTTCCGAGGAAGGGGAGCGGGTTTTCGAGCGCATGAAGGCGCTCGTTGGCGAAGCGGCGCAAGCCATGAGGCGCACCACCGACGGCTATCTCGAAGGGCAGAAAGGGGAGGCCGCAAAGCGGCTTCTCGGCCTTGCCGAAGCCCTCAAAGAGTGCACGCGCGCATTCGAGCAGAGTGGAAACGAGGGAGCGGCGCGTTGCGCAGAGAGCGTCTGCGTTCGCCTCGAAGAGGCGGCCTCTCTGTTGCACCAGCGGCATTGGCGCGAACTTGCCGCCGACAGCGGAAATTTCGCCCGCCGCGAGCCGGCGCTTTATCTTTTGAGCGCTCTCGCCTTGGGCTTTCTCGGCGGCGCCTTTCTTCTCGCTTCGGCCGATCGCCCGGCTTCGGGGCGGGAGCCCGAAGCGGAGGGATCGCGAGCGCCTGCCAGAGGCTCTTCGGCCGGCGCCAAGGCGACGGAGAGCGGCGGCGGCAACGGCGCCGCTCTCGAGGCGGCGAGGAAATCGTGATGGTTGAAGGACCCGAAGCACAAACCGAGGCGGACGACGGGGGGGTAAGGGCGGAGCTTTCTTTCGCCGAACTTCTCTCCGCGCTGGCAGGCGAGATGCGCCTTCTCTTGCGCCAGGAGATGGCGCTTTTGAAGGCCGAGGTTCTCGAAACCCGGACCCGGCTCGAACGCGGCGCTTTTCTCATTGCCTTCGGCGCGCTTTTTGCGGCGGGCGGCTTTCTCGCGCTTCTCGCGGCGGCGCTTTTCGCTCTCGAAGCCTTCCTTGCGCCCCCTCTTGCCGCGCTCTTGATCGGGCTTTTCACTTTTCTTTTGGGCGGCGTTCTCCTCTTCATCGGCAAACGCGCCTTTGCCTTGCGCTCGCTGATGCCGCGGCGGACGTTCGCCTCTTTGCGCGCGGACGATGGTTTCTTGCGCGAAGAACCGCGATGAACCTCGAGGGCGGCCTTTCCCCTCTCTTCCGCCGCAGGAGATCCTGCGGACCCGAAGCGAACTCGCCCTCACTTTCAAGGACCTTGCAAGAAAGCTTGCCGCGCGCCCGTTTGTGGAGAAGGCTATGGTCATGTTGAAAGAAGGTTCGAACGGAAGCGGCGGCGCGCTTGACGCCGGCGAGCGGCTGCGCGCCAGCGGCATTCCTCTGGCGCTGATCGGAGTGGGTCTTGCTTGGCTTCTCGCGAGCGAAAGCGGGAGCAAAAAGCCGGCGCCCGAAGCCGCAGAAGGCGGCGCCGGCGAAGTCCTGCCGGCGCCCGGCGCCGAGGCTTCGGCAAACGGCGCCGACGAGAACGGCGCGGCGGAAAGCGGACTGAAGACGATGGCGCGGAACGCCGGCGAACGGATCGCCGATTATGCCGGGATTGCCGGCGAAGGCGCCTCGCGCGCCGGCGGCGAAGTCCTCGCGGCAATCGAGCGCCATCCTTTTCTCTTCGGCGCGATCGGCCTCTTTTCGGGAGCCGCGCTTGCGACCCTTTTGCCCTTGGGCAAAGGAGAGAAGGATGCGAAGGCGCCGCCTTCGACCTCCGGGTGAGGGAATAGCGTGAGAAGAAAGCGCGAGGGTTGCCTTAGCGCCGTCCTTTCTCCACTCTGACCGGCGGCAATAAGGCGGCTGCGGCCGCGAGCACATCGAGGAGGCAACGGGGAAGAAATGACAGGATCTTTTTTCAAATTCGGCCTTTCGGTTGTTGTCGCGGGCGCCGCCCTCGCCTTTTTTTCGAGCCCGCTCTCAGCGCAGGTGCTTCCGGGCGAGCCTGCGCCTGTGGGCGCACCGGGCATGCCGCCGCCCGCAGCCGAAGGCGCGGCGATCCATTCCTATCTTTGCATGCAAAGGGAGATCGCCTTTTTGCGCGCCCGAATGGTGGCGAGACGGCAGGCTTTGGCGGCGCTCAAAGGGCGCCTTGCCGCCCTCGAACAAAGGCTTGCGCGCGAGCGTCGCCGCATCGATGTCAACAATCCGCAACAGGTGGCGCGTTACAAGGCCCTTCTCGAGCGCCGCGACGCTCTCGCCGAGCATGGTTTGAAGCCGGCCGTCGCCGCCGCCCGCCGGGCCACCTTGCGCTATAACGCCGTGGTCGGCGCCTATAATGCGCGTTACGCGAACCGGCCGTTCGATTCGGTTCTGGTCGAGCAGATCCGGGCGACCCTTTCCTGCGGGCCGGGGCGCTGAGGATCTTGCTTCAGCCCTCGGGATAAAGGATTTCGGGGGCAACCTCGGGTGCGGCGA
>JAJYIC010000056.1 GCA_021790295.1 Pseudomonadota bacterium
CTCGCCACCGGAACCTACAGTCTCGCCGGCAGGCTCGGCCTTTCGGGGCCGGTTGCGGTCGTCGTCGCCGGCATCCTCCTCGGCAATACTTTGGAACGGGCGACAAGCGAAGAGACGCGCCGGCATCTCAAAACCTTCTGGCTTTTTGTCGACGATATTCTGAACGCCCTCCTCTTTCTCCTGATCGGGCTCGAAATCGCGGCCTTCGAGGTGACGAGGAGCGCGCTTTTCGCGACCGCGGCGATGATTCCCATCGTTCTTCTCGCGCGCTCTCTAAGCGTCGCCGTCTCGGCTTTGCCTTTGAGCCGGCGCCTGCCCGGACGCCTCGGCTCTCTCGCGGTATTGACCTGGGGCGGATTGCGCGGCGGCATCTCGGTGGCGCTTGCCCTCTCTCTGCCGCCGACCCTTTACAAGGACCCGATATTGACGATTTCGTATGGGGTGGTCGCCTTTTCGATCATCGTTCAGGGGCTCACCCTCGAACGGGTTGCCCGCCTCGCTTTGCCGCCTCCGAAGGCGATGTCCGAAGGGGAAGAGGGGTGAGCGCGCGAGGGCGATGCGCGATCATCGCGAAGAGGCGGGTCCGCAACGGGCGCGGGCGCGGCGGCGCACGCTCCGCTCGCCGCCGGCGTGAAGGAGACCGGAAATGGACAAGATGGACAAACAGACGCACATCCACTTCTGGTACATCGTCGCCGCCGTTCTCGGCATGCTTCTGATCCAGAGCCTTTATCTGCAAAGCACCGAGTACAAGCCTATCCCTTACAGCCGTTTCCAGAGCCTTCTCAAAGCCGACAAGATCGCCGAGGTCGCGATCACGCAAAATTACATCCGCGGCAAGCTCAAGAAAGCGGAGCCGGACGGGCTCGAAAAATTCGTCACCGGCCGCGTTCCGTCGAATCTCTCGGCAACCCTCGACAAGCACGGCGTCGTCTATACAGGGGTGGTCGAAAGCCACTGGATCCGCGATCTTTTGTCCTGGGTCCTGCCCGCGATCTTTTTTGTCGGCGTGTGGATGTTCGCGATCCGCCGCATGGGCCAGGGCGGGCTCGGAGGCTTGATGTCGATCGGCAAAAGCCGCGCCAAGGTCTATGTCGAAACGGCGACCAGGGTGACCTTTGCCGATGTCGCCGGGGTCGAGGAAGCAAAAGAGGAACTCGCCGAGATCGTCAACTTCTTGCGGGATCCCGGAAGCTACGGCCGCCTCGGCGGACGGGTGCCGAAAGGCGTGCTTCTGGTCGGCCCTCCGGGAACCGGAAAGACGCTTCTCGCGCGCGCGGTCGCGGGCGAAGCCGGGGTTCCGTTCTTTTCGATCAACGGCTCGGAGTTTGTCGAGATGTTTGTCGGCGTCGGCGCGGCGCGGGTGCGCGATCTTTTCGATCAGGCGCGCCAGCACGCTCCGGCGATCATCTTTATCGACGAACTCGATGCTTTGGGGCGGGCCCGAGGCCCTTACAGCCTCGGCGGCCAGGACGAGAAGGAACAGACCCTCAATCAGCTTTTGAGCGAACTCGACGGGTTCGACCCGACGAGCGGCCTCGTCCTTCTCGCCGCCACAAACCGCCCCGAAATCCTCGATCCTGCGCTTTTGCGCGCCGGGCGTTTCGACCGCCAGATCCTCGTCGACCGGCCCGACAAGAAAGGACGCGAGGCGATCCTTCTCGTCCATCTGAAAAAGGCGACGCTTGCGGGCGACGTCAGCCCCGAACAGATCGCGGCCTTGACCCCGGGCTTTACCGGCGCCGATCTCGCCAATCTCGTCAACGAGGCCGCACTTCTCGCCACCCGCCGCGGCGCCGAAGCCGTGGCCATGAGCGACTTCGACAACGCCATCGAGCGCATCATCGCCGGGCTCGAAAAAAAGAACCGCCTTTTGAACCCTTTGGAGCGGCGGGTGGTCGCCTATCACGAACTCGGCCATGCCATGGTGGGCCTCGCGCTTCCGGGAACGGACACCGTGCACAAGGTCTCGATCATCCCGCGCGGGGTCGGCGCCCTCGGCTATACCATCCAGAGGCCGACCGAAGACCGCTATCTGATGACCCGCAGCGAACTCGAAAACAAGATGGCGGTTCTGTTGGGCGGGCGCGCCTCCGAAGAGCTCGTCTTTGCGGAGATTTCAACGGGCGCCGCCGACGATCTCGCGCGCGCCACCGACATCGCCCGGGCCATGGTTTTGCGTTACGGGATGAGCGAGGCTTTGGGCAACGTCACCTACGAGCGCGACCGCTCGCCTTTTCTGCAACCGGGGTTTGCTTTGCCGCAAGAGCGCAATTACAGCGAAGAGACCGCGCGCGTTGTCGACGCCGCCTTGAAGGCCCTCCTCGACCGCGCCTTCGCGCGCGCCGCAGAGATATTGAAACGCAACCGCGCCCTTCTCGACCGTTCAGCGGAGGCGCTTCTTGCCACCGAGACCTTGACCGAGCCCGACATCGAAAAGCTGCGCCAGGCGATGGCCGGGCCTTTGCCCCTTCCGCCGGCGAAAACCGAGGCGGCGGCTTCCTGAAACCCTTTGCCGGCGCCCGCGCTTTTCCTCTTCCCTGAAAGGACTGGCGCGGGCGCTTCTCTCTCCCCAATTCCAAGGCGGTGCGTGGGACATGAAGATATTCGGCCTTGCCGGTTGGAGCGGAAGCGGGAAGACGACGCTCTTGGCGGCGCTCATCCCCTATTTCCTCTCTCGCGGTTTGAGCGTCTCGACGATGAAGCACGCCCACCACGGTTTTGCGATCGACCAGCCGGGCAAGGACTCCTTTGTGCATCGCCAAGCGGGGGCGCAAGAGGTGATGGTCGCCTCGGCGCGCCGATTTGCCTTGATCCACGAATTGCGCGGCGCCCCCGAGCCTTCTCTCGAAGAGCTTCTCGCCCGTTTGAGCCCGGTCGATCTCGTCCTTGTCGAAGGCTGGAAAGACCATCCTCACCCCAAAATCGAGATTTATAGGCCCTCTCTGGGAAAACCTTTTCTCCATCAGGGCGACCCTTCTGTTCTTGCTCTCGCTTCGGACGAGCCGGTTTCCGGTCTTCTCTTGCCCTGGCTTTCCCTCGCCGACGTCGAGGGGATCGCGCGTTTCATCATCGATTCGCTCGAGGTTTGGCGATGGCCCAGTTGAGCGAGGATTGCTTCGCTTTCGGCGGCGCGCTTTGTCCCGTCGATAAGGCGCTTTCGCTGATCGAAGAGAAGGTCCAACCGGTCGTCGAAAACGAGAGGGTGGCGCTTTCGCAGGCTTGCGGGCGTATCCTCGCGCAAGACCTCGTCGCGCCTTTCGATCTTCCCCCCCACGCGAACAGCGCCGTCGACGGTTACGCGCTCGCCTTTGCCGATCTTTCTGCCGAAAGCGAGACGGTTCTTCCGGTAACCGGTCTCGCCGCCGCCGGGCATCCTTTGGCCCGGCCTTTTGTGCCTGGAGAGGCGATCCGCATCTTTACCGGGGCAGCGATGCCCGAAGGCGCCGACACCGTGATGATGCAGGAAGATTGCGTTGTCGAAAGGGGCTTTGTGCGCCTCAAGCCCGGGCTCCGCAAAGGCGCAAACCGACGCGAAGCGGGAGAGGATGTGACGCGCGGAACCATCGCCCTTTGCGCCGGGCGCCGGCTTCTGCCTGCCGATCTCGGTCTTGCCGCCGCTCTCGGTTGCCGCGAACTCGAGGTGAGACGGGCTCTCCGGGTCGCTCTTTTGTCGAACGGCGACGAACTCTTCGAACCGGGGACGCCTCTTCCCGCGGGCGCCATCTACGATTCGAACCGCCATCTTTTGAAAGGGCTTCTGCGCGGCCTCGGTGCGGCCGTCAGCGATCTCGGCATCCTTCCCGACCGCGAGGCGGCGCTGCGGGAAGCGCTTTTGTCGGCGGCGGGGGAACACGATCTGATCGTCGCTTCGGGGGGCATGTCGAGCGGCGAGGAAGATCACATGAAGCGCGCCGTCGAAAGCTGCGGCAGCCTCCATTTCTGGCGCCTGGCAATCAAGCCCGGGCGTCCGGTCGCTATGGGACAAGTCGGCTCGGTTCCATTTCTCGGCCTTCCCGGAAACCCCGTCGCCGTCGCCGTCACCTTTATCGTTCTCGCCCGTCCCTTCTTGTTCAGGCTTGCGGGGGCACTCGCGCCTTCCCCTCTCGTCTTTCGCGTGCGCGCCGCCTTTTCCTATCGCAAGAAAAAGGGGCGCCGCGAATATCTGAGAGGGCGTTTGCGCGGCGAGGGAAAAGGGCTTCTCGCCGACAGATACCCGGTTGAGGGCGCCGGCATCCTGAGTTCGATCGTGCGTTCGGACGGTCTTCTCATCCTCGACGAAGCGACAACCGCGATCGACCCCGGAGAAGAGGTCGATTTCCTCCCCTTTTCCGAGGTGCTTTGGTGAGAGTGCGCTATTTCGCCTGGTTGCGCGCGCGCATCGGTCGCGCCGAAGAGGAAATTCCGCTTCCCCCCGAAGTCGGCGACGTCGCCGCTCTTCTCGATTGGCTCGTAGGGCGCGGAGGCAGTTACGAGGCGGCGCTCGCCAACCGCGGCGCGATCCGGGTTGCGGTCAACAAGGAATATGTCGGCTTCTCTCATCCTCTTGCCGAAGGGGACGAGGTGGCGCTTTTTCCTCCAGTCACGGGAGGGTGAGGCGATGATCCGCGTGCAAAGGGAGGATTTCGACCCCGGCGCCGAACTCGAAACGCTCAGCCGCGGAAACCCAAAGATCGGCGCCGTTGCGAGCTTTATCGGCCTGGTGCGCGCGGAAAGCGGCGAGGCGCTGCGCGCGATGACGCTCGAACATTATCCCGGAATGACCGAAAAGGAGCTTTCCCTCATCGAACGCGAAGCAAAGCGGCGCTGGCCTCTCGAAGCCTCTCTCATCATCCATCGCTTTGGCCGCCTTCAACCCGGAGAGCGGATCGTTCTCGTGGCGACGGCCTCCTCTCACCGCGAGGCGGCCTTTGCCGCCTGCCAATTCCTCGTCGATTGGCTCAAAACGAAGGCGCCGTTCTGGAAAAGCGAGGAAACCGCCGCAGGCGAACGCTGGGTCGAGGCGCGCGCCGAAGACGAGGAGGCAGCCGGGCGCTGGAAAGCGCAATAAGAGGCCGATCGGCGCGATCCGCTCGGCCTCTTTTCATCCCGAATGCGGCGGCAGCCACAAGATGTCGCCCGTCACCGGCCCGCAATCAGGCGGCAACGGGGCGGGTTCGCCCAATCTCCACGGCCGGTAACCGCGGCAAGAGAGGAACTCCCATAAAGCCGCCGGAGTGTCGCCCGCCCGCGCCAAGGCGTTCTCGTTGACTTCGAGCAGAAGGGCCGGCTCGAAACGCTTGAGCGCCCCGTCGCCTCCGCGCAGCATCTTGAGTTCCCAGCCTTCGATGTCGGCCTTGATAAAATCGAGCCTTCCGAGCCCTTCCTCGGCGACGAGCCGATCGATGGTGGTGAGGCGCACCCGTTCCCGCCGCGATTGGCGCCCCTCTTCGCCGAGATGGGAAAGCCCGAAACGAAAGCTCCCGCCGCGCTTCAAAGGCGTCGAAAGAAAAAGCGCGCCCTCTTTTTCGCCGAGCGCATCGGGCCTCACCTTCACATTCCGAAGGCGGTTGAAAGCCACGGCGCGAACAAGGATCGAGCGCGCATAAGAGGAAGGCTCGAACGACCAGACCTGCCCTCCTTTCGCAAGCCTCGCAAAAAGCTTTGCAAATTGCCCGGCATGAGCGCCGACGTCGAAAACCACGCCGTTTTCGGGAACGAAAGGGAAAAGGAAGGGGATGAGGTCTTTGTGATGCTGTTTGGAGACCGCCTTCCACAAATGCGCCGCGTAAGTAAGGCGGGCGCGCCAGGGCAGCCGGGAGAGCCGGAAAGGCGCATCTTGCGGGCCGCCGGCGCTCATCTTCAAGGCTTGCACGGCCGCCTTTCGCAGCCGCCCGATAAGGCATGGAGCAGCTTTTGCGGCAGGCCTTTCGCGCCGGCTTTTGCCGCCCTTCCTCTTTCATCCTTCGACCAGGCCGCGAAAATCCGCAGCAAGCCTTTGCCCATGCCCCTCAGTCTAACCCGTATTTCTCGCACTGGGCATGGGCTCTGCCGGGTTCATTTGGCGAGGGGGGGCGGAGCTTGTTTCGCCCTCGCCTTTTCCGGCATGATGAGAAGTCTTCGCCTGCGGTTCGCGCCATGTCCTTTCCCCTATTGCGCCCGATCCTCCTCGCCGACAGCATCACCCGGGTTGGCGGCGAAGCAAAAGGGGCGGTTGTCGTCAACGCCTCGCATGGTGGGGTTTATGCCGCCTTTTGCGCGGCAAGGCTCGCCGTCGCCGCGGCGATCTTCAACGACGCCGGAGTGGGGCGCGGGAAGGCCGGGATTTCAGGGCTCGATTATCTTGAGGCGCTTGGCGTCCCGGCGGCCGCGGTCAGCCATCAGAGCGCCCGCATCGGCGAGGGCGCCGACATGATGGCGCGGGGGATCCTCAGCTACAGGAACGAATTGGCGGGCTCGCTCGGCTGCCGCGCCGGGATGAGCTGCCGCGAAGCGGCCGAAGCCTTGCGGCGCGCCGAAGAAAAAGGGCTCGAACCGCCGCCCGAGCATGAGGCCCAGTTTTTGATCCTTGCCGATCCGCCCGCCGTCTGGGCGCTCGATTCGGCTTCTCTCGTCGGCCCGCAGCACAAGGGCGCGATCCTCGTCACCGGGTCGCATGGAGGGCTTCTCGGCGGAAAGCCCGAAACCGCGCTCAAATATGACGCCCTTGCGGCCCTTTTCAACGACGCCGGGATCGGCATCGACGAAGCGGGAACAAGGCGCATCTTCGCGCTTGACGGGCGCGGCATCGCCGCCGCCACGGTCGCGGCGGAAAGCGCGCGCATCGGCGAAAGCCGCTCGACCTACGAAGAGGGGATCCTTTCGCGGGTCAACGCCACGGCGGCCTCGCTCGGCATCGAGCCCGGTATCAGCGCGCGCGATTTTGTCGCCCTCATCCGCCAAAAAAGCGCGCCAAAGGGAGACAGCCGATGACCGCAGAAGACTCCTCTTCCCCGCCTTTAAACCGGCCGCAAGGCGTGATGAACGGCGGGCGGGCCTTGGCCGAGATGCTGCGCCTTGCCGGAGCGGGGGCGATGTTCGGCATGGGCGGCTTTCAGCTCTTGCCGTTTTACGATGCGATCCGCGCTTTGGGCCTCAAACATTTTCTCGTCAACGACGAGCGCTGCGCCGCCTTTGCCGCCGATGCTTATGCGCGCGTCAGAAACCGGCCCGGTGTGTGCGACGGCACGCTCGGCCCCGGAGCGACAAACCTCGTCACCGGCCTTGTCGAATCTTTGAACGCCGGAACCCCGATCGTCGCTTTCGCCGGAGACGCAAACCGCGCGCATTCCGGAAAAAACATGACGCAGGAATGCCGCCAGGTCGAAATTCTGCGCCCGGCGGTGAAAGAGTTGATCCGCATCGAAATGCCAAGCCGCATTCCCGAACTGTTGCGCCGCGCCTTTGCCGTGGCGACATCGGGGCGCCCGGGACCGGTCCTTCTCGACATCCCCGAAGACGTCTGTCACGGCGAACACGATTACCGCGCCGAAGATTTCGCGATTCCGCCCGAGACCCTTGCCGTTCCTTCGCGCCGCATTCGCCCCGGGCGCCAAGAGCTGGCTTTGGCCGCGGCCTTGATCGCGCGTTCGCGCCGGCCTTTGATCCTGGCGGGCGGCGGCGTCCATCTGTCGGCGGCGCAAGAGGCGCTCACCGCCTTTGCCGAAAGCCAAGCGATCCCGGTCGCGCACACGATGAGCGGCAAAGGCGGCATCCCCTGCACGCACCCTCTTTCGGCCGGGCTTTTCGGGCGTTATGCGCGCATCGCCAACGACCTGATCGGCGCCTCGGACTGCCTTTTCGTTATCGGCTGCAAACTCGGCGAGATCGCCACCCGCCGTTACGCCCTTTTGCCCGAAGGGGTGCCGCTCATCCATCTCGACATCCTCGCCGAAGAGATCGGGCGCTCGCGTGCCGCCGATATCGGGCTTTGGGGGGACGCCAAGGCGGGTCTCGAAGACCTCGGCGAAGCGCTCGCAGAGGAAGGGAAAAGGGCTCGCGCCGCCCGCGCCTCTTACGCCGCGGAGATCCCGGCGCGGATGAAGGCCTGGCGCGAAGAGGCCGCGCCGCGCCTCGAATCGGATGAAAGGCCGATCGCGATGGCGCGCCTTTGCCGCGAACTCAACGAAACCCTCCCGCCCGAAACCATCCTCGTCGCCGACGGCGGCTTTGCCGGGCACTGGACGGGACTTCTTTACGACACCAAGATCGCCGGGCGGCATTTTCTTCCCGATCGCGGCCTCGCCTCGATCGGTTACGGCCTTCCGGGCGGGATCGGCGCGGCTCTTGCCGCCCCTTCGGCGCCGGTCGTCGCCATCACCGGCGACGGCGGGTTCAACATGATGCTGGGGGAACTCGAAACCGCGCGCCGCGCCGGGGTCGGACTTTCCATCCTGGTCGTCAACAACGCCGCCTCGGGTTATGTCAAGGCGTTGCAGCACGCCATGTTCGCGGGACGCTACCAGTCCTCCGATCTCGTCGAGATGGATTACGCGGCAATCGCCCGCGCCATGGGCTGCGCCGGGATCCGCGTCGAGGACCCGGGCCGGCTGCAAGGCGCGCTGCGCGAAGGCCTTGCCGAAAAGGGTCGTCCGACCGTCATCGATCTCGTCGTCACCCGCGACCCCGCGCGCATGCTTCCCGCCGTCGACACCCGCGCCGTTCAAATCAAGAAAGGCGACCGGGTGGCCTGAGAGCCTTTAGCCCTTCTTGCGGCGCCCGCCGCTTTGGCCTTTGATGCGCGCGGCCGCACTCGCAACCGCTTTCAAAGAGGCGGTGACGATGTTGGGGTCTATGCCGACGCCCCAGGTTGTCGGCTCCTTGCCGTTCTTGACTTCGACATAGGCGGTCGCCGTCGCATCGGCCCCGCCGCCGACGGCGTGCTCGCGATAATCGACCACCTCGAGAGCGATCCCGCAATCGCGGGCGAGAGCATCGACAAAAGCGGCGATCGGCCCGTTGCCGGCGCCTTCGATCGCGCGCTCTTGCCCCGCGATCTTGAGCCTTGCGGCAACCCGGCGCATGGCTGCCTTTTCGCCCGGCAGAAGCGTGTAATCGAGAAGCCGCAACGCGTCGCTTTTGAGATAGGCGCGTTCGAAAAGAGCCCACAAATCCGCGCTCGTCTGTTCCTTTCCGGTGCGGTCGGCGACCTCCTGGACGATGCGGCTGAATTCGATCTGCAGGCCGCGCGGAAGATCGAGCCCCCTATCGGCCTTGAGCACATAAGCGACCCCGCCTTTGCCCGACTGGCTGTTGACGCGGATCACCGCTTCGTAGGTACGCCCCAGATCCTTGGGATCGATCGGCAGGTAGGGGACTTCCCACAAATCGTCGTTACGTTTCGCCAAGGCCTCGAAGCCCTTTTTGATCGCATCCTGATGCGAGCCGGAAAAGGCCGTATAGACGAGTTCACCGGCATAAGGGTGCCGCGGGTGGACGGGAAGCTGGTTGCAGTATTCGACGGTGCGGACGACCTCGTCGATGTCGGGGACGGTGAGGCCGGGATCGACCCCTTGGCTGAAAAGGTTGAGCGCCAGCGTCATGACATCGACATTGCCGGTGCGCTCGCCATTGCCGAAAAGCGTGCCTTCGACCCTTTCCGCTCCCGCCATCACCGCGAGTTCGGCCGCGGCGACGGCCGTGCCGCGGTCGTTATGAGGATGGATGCTGAGGACGAGCGACTGGCGCTCGCGGATATGGCGCGCGAACCATTCGATCTGGTCGGCGTAGACGTTTGCGGTCGCCATCTCGACCGTGCCCGGAAGATTGAGGATCAGTTTGTTCTGCGGGCTCGGGCGCCACACGTCCATCACCCTTTCGCAGATTTCCACCGCAAAAGGGAGTTCGGTGCCGCTAAAGCTTTCCGGCGAATACTGATAGACGATCTCGGTGCCGGAAACCGCCGCGGTTTCTTCGGCAATGAGGCGCGCCCCGCTGACGGCGATGTCGATGATCCCTTCCTTGTCGAGCCCGAAAACCACCCGCCGCTGCAGTTCGGAGGTGGAATTGTAAAGGTGGACGATGACCCGCCGGGCGCCCTTGATGGCCTCGAAGCTGCGAGTGATGAGTTCCGGGCGCGATTGCGTCAAGACCTGGATCGTCACGTCGTCGGGGATCAGTTCTTCTTCGACGAGTTCGCGCAAAAAGGTAAAATCGGTCTCGGAAGCGGAGGGAAAGCCGACTTCGATCTCCTTGAAGCCGAGTTTCACCAAAAGCTCGAACATCCGCCTTTTGCGCTCGGGCCCCATCGGTTCGACGAGCGCCTGGTTGCCGTCGCGCAGATCGACGCTGCACCAGGTGGGCGCGCGCGTGATGGCCCGCGAAGGCCATCTTCTGTCCGGCAGGTCTATCGGCTTAAACGCCTGGTATTTGTGGATCGGCATCGCGGTCATGGTCACCTCCTCGTCGGGGATTTGCCGCCTTGAAGGCGGGCGCGCACAGGGTGTCGACAAAGGTCTCGG
>JAJYIC010000057.1 GCA_021790295.1 Pseudomonadota bacterium
CGCCGGTTGTGGTGAAGAACGGGTTCGGTGATGCCGCGGGTCGGGATCGCCACCGTTTCGCCTTGGCCGACATCGGCGACTTTGCGTTTGCGCAAAGCTTCCTGCACCGCGCTTTTGATCTCGACCCTCGCGCGCGCGAGAAAGCGCTGGCGGTTGCTGAGGCTTTTCCCTTTCGGGTTCGGCCGGCGGTCGACGATGTTCATCGCTCGCTCCAAAAGAGGCGCAAGCTTCGCGTTAGCCTGCCTTGTTCACTCTCATGTACCACTCGACGAGGCGGCGAACCTGACGCTCGGTATAGCCTCTGGCCGTCATCCGTTCGAGGAAGTCCTCGTGCTTCTTCTCGGTCTCCGAATCCTTTTTGGTGCCGAAGCTGATCACCGGCAAAAGATCCTCGACCTGCGAGAACATCCGTCTTTCGATGACTTCGCGCAGCTTTTCGTAAGAGGTCCAGGAAGGGTTGCGGCCGCCGTGCTGGGCGCGCGCGCGCAAGGCAAACTTGACCACCTCGTTGCGGAAATCCTTCGGGTTTGCGATCCCGGCCGGCTTTTCGATCTTGGAGAGTTCCTGGTTCAAAAGCTCCCGGTTCATGAGCTGCCCGGTGTCCGGATCCTTGTAATCCTGATCCTCTATCCAGGCGTCGGCATAAGCGACGTAACGGTCGAACAGGTTCTGCCCGTAGTCGGAATAAGATTCGAGATAGGCCTTCTGGATCTCGTTGCCGATGAACTCGGCGTAACGCGGGGCAAGTTCGGCCTTGATGAAATTCAGATATTTCTTTTCTAGTTCTTCGGGGAACTGTTCACGCCAGATTGCCTGCTCGAGCACATACATGAGATGCACGGGGTCTGCCGCGACTTCGTGGGTGTCGAAGTTGAAGGTGTTCGAGAGCACCTTGAAGGCAAAGCGCGTGGAGATCCCGTCCATGCCTTCGTCGACGCCCGCTGCATCGCGATATTCCTGAGCCGATTTGGCGCGCGGATCGGTGTCCTTGAGGCTTTCGCCGTCGTAGACGCGCATTTTCGAATAAAGGTTCGAATTCTCGTGAGCTTTGAGACGCGAGAGGACGCAAAATCTTGCCAAAATATCGAGTGTCCCCGGACCGCAGGGAGTACCGGACAATTCGCTGTTCTGCAAAAGCTTTTCATATATCATCCGCTCTTCGTCGACGCGCAGGCTGTAGGGAACCTTGATCACGGAGATGCGGTCGATAAACGCTTCGTTGTTTTTGTTGTTCTTGAACGATTGCCATTCCGCCTCGTTCGAATGCGCAAGGACGATCCCCTGATAAGGGATGCCGCCGATGTTTTCCGAGCCGGCGTAATTGCCTTCCTGGGTTGCCGTCAGGAGAGGATGAAGCATCTTGATTGGGGCCTTGAACATCTCGACGAATTCGAGAAGCCCCTGCGTCGTCCGGTTGAGGCCTCCCGAATAGGAATAGGCGTCGGGATCGTTCTGGCTGAAGTATTCGAGCTTTCTTATGTCAACCTTGCCGACGAGGCTTGCCACGTCCTGGTTGTTCTCGTCGCCGGGTTCGGTCTTTGAGATGCAGATCTGCTTCAATCGCGAAGGCTGCATGCGAGCGACGGTAAATTTGCTGATGTCGCCGCCGAACTCTTCGAGCCTTTTGACGGCCCAAGGCGAAAGGGTGCCCGTCAGGCGGCGCACAGGGATCGCGTAACGGCGTTCGAGTTCGGCGCCGAGAGTGGCCGGATCGAAAAGGCCGAGAGGGCTTTCGAAGACCGGGCTTATCTCTTCGCCCGCCTTCAAAACATAGATCGGCTCCCGCTCCATCAACTGCTTCAAGCGCTCGGCGAGAGAGGATTTGCCGCCGCCGACGGGACCCAAAAGGTAGAGGATCTGCTTCCTCTCTTCGAGCCCTTGGGCCGCATGGCGGAAAAAGCTGACGATCCGCTCGATGGTCTCTTCCATGCCGTAAAAATCGGGGAAAGCCGGATAGGTCTTGATCGTACGGTTGGAAAAGATACGGCCGAGGCGCGGGTCGAGGCTCGTATCGACGATGACCGGATCGCCGATCGCACGCAACATGCGCTCGGCCGCGCTCGCGTAATAGACGGGCTCGTCCGAGCATTTGCGGAGATAGTCTTCGAGCGACATCTCCACATCCCGGCGATTTTCGTAAAGCCGTGCGTAAAGCCCGAAGATCTCATCGTCAAATCTCATGTCCCACCTCGTCCGACCTCCCGCCGCCTTTTGGACCCTCGCCTCTCTTGCGGGGTTCGGTGGCGATTGCACCCGTGTTCCGCCGGGTCAATCTTTCAAGGAGTAACGCGCTCCTCTTTGGGTGCTTCAAAGGCGGCGCTCTTTATCGGCTCCGCCGAGCGTACTCCGACATGACCGCCCGTCTTTTTTTGCTTCCTTTCGGCCGTCACACAACCAAACCGTCACGCAAGCATCATGCCAACTGTTTGTGGCAACACTGCGGACGCAGAAAAGGTTGCGGCAGCCGGACCCCCACCACCGGACCATGCGAGCTTCCCCATAAAGCTCGAGCCGCGGCCCCACCAACAGATAGTGGCCTACTTTTCCCCTTCAATCAGAATATATGGCGATGGTTAAAAAACAATAGACATCCTCGACGCCCGTGGCAGTTTTTTGCCTTTGCGCCGGGCGCGGCGATCGGCCGCAGAAAAAGCCTGCGGAGGGCGGGCGCGCAGAGGCCCGCAATAGGGTTTGCCCTCGCCGCCCCTATTCTTTCAGCGCGAGCCTTCGTTCGACAAGCCTGGCGAAAAGACTCGCGCCCAAAGGGAGGATCGCGTCATTGAAATCGTAACGAGGGTTGTGCGTCCCGGCCCCTCCCGGGCGCTCGCCGTTGCCGATGCGGATATAGGCGCCGGGGCGCTCTTTCAGCATGAAAGAGAAATCCTCCGAGGCCATGACGAGCCCGGCATTGCGTTCGACATTCTCTTCGCCGACAAGTTCGGCCGCGGTATCGGCAAGGAAAAGGGTCTCTTGCGGGTCGTTGACGAGAGGAGGAAAGAGGACGCGGAAATCGAGTTCGGCTCGCGCCCCGAAACCGGCGGTGATGTTGGTCGCAAGAGCCCTCATCCGGTTTTCGATGAGAAAGAGCGCCTCTTCGCTGAAAGCGCGCGCGGTGCCGCCGAGGAGGGCCTTTTGCGGGATCACGTTATAGGCGTCTCCGGCGTGGAAACGGGTGAGGCTCAAGACCGCGGGGTCGGAGGGCGAGAGGTTGCGCGAAACAATCGTCTGCAAGGCGGTGGCGATATGGGCGGCGGCGATCACCGGGTCGATGCTCGCTTCGGGCCTTGCCCCATGCGCGCCGAGGCCGCAAAGGGAGAGATCGAAAAAACCGCCTCCGGCCATCATCGCGCCGGGGCGTATGGCGAATCTGCCGGCGGCAAGGCGCGGCGCATTGTGCATGGCAAAGACCGCCTCTGAGGGGAAGCGCTCGAAAAGCCCTTCCTCGATCATCGCCTTGGCGCCGCCCTGCCCTTCTTCGGCCGGCTGGAAGATGAAATGGACGGTGCCGTCGAAACGGCGTGTGCGCGCAAGATGGCGCGCCGCGCCGAGAAGCATCGCCGTGTGGCCGTCATGGCCGCAGGCGTGCATGCGCCCCGGGTTTTGCGAGCGATAGGGAAGATCGTTTTCCTCCTCGATCGGCAAGGCGTCCATATCGGCGCGAAGGCCGATCGTGCGCGCGGAAGTGCCGGCCTTGAGCCGTCCGACGACCCCGGTTCGGGCGATCCCGGTAAAGACCTCGCAACCGAAAGAGGCGAGCCTTTGGGCGACGATTTCGGAGGTCCGCTTCTCTTCGAAGCCGAGTTCGGGATGGGCGTGAAGATCCCGGCGCCACGCCGCGAGTTCGGCGCTTTCGGCGGCGATCGGCGACAAGGCGCGCATGCTCTTTTCCTCCTTCTGGCGTGCATCCGGGAAAGGATGCGTTGAGGCGCTTTCTGCGGCAATATCCTCTTCGACAGAGGGCTGAGGAGGGAACGATGAACCTTGAAGATCTCGATTGTCTCGAAGGGGTTCGGGTCGTCGATTTCACCCAGTTCGAAGCCGGGCCTTCGTGCACGGAGGCTCTCGCCTGGCTCGGCGCCGAAGTGGTCAAGATCGAAAACCCGAAAACGGGCGACCCCGGGCGCCGCCTGCGGCCGGGCCAGCCCGCGGACGCTCCCTCTGACGACCCCTGGTATTTCTTCCAGTTCAACGCCAACAAGAAGTCGGTCACCCTCGATCTCAAATCTTCCCGCGGTCTCGCCATCGCCAAGGAGCTTTTGCAAAAGGCGGACGTCAGCGTCGAAAACATGGCGCCCGGGACGATCGAGCGCCTCGGGCTCGGCTGGGCGGAGGTGCACGCCCTCAACCCGCGCCTCATCTATTGCCGGGTCAAAGGTTTTGGGGAAGGCAGCCCGTTCGAGAAAAACCTCGCCTTCGACATGATCGCACAAGCGACCGGAGGGCCGATGAGCGTCACCGGAGAACCGGAGCGGCCTCCGGTCAAGCCGGGCCCCTCCTTCGGCGACACCGGAACCGGCATGCTGATGGCGATCAGCATCCTCGGGGCTCTTTACCGGCGCCAGCGTTCGGGCAAGGGCGGGCGCCTCGAAGTGGCGATGCAGGATGCGATGATCCACTACATGCGGGTGCCGTTTTCGCGGCAGCCGAAAACGACGGAAGCGGTCGGGCGGGGCGGCGCGAAGGTTCCGGGCGCGCCTGCGCCTTGCAACGTCTATCCCTGCAAAGGCGGCGGCGCCAACGATTACGTCTACGTCTTTACGAGCCGCGCCAACCCCGAACATTGGACGAGGCTTTTGAAGGTGATCGGGCGCGAGGATCTGATCGGCGACCCGCGTTATGAGACGATGGCGGCGCGCGGCGCGCATGAAGCCGAGATCGACGCCGTCATTGCCGCCTGGACGAGGGAGCACAGCAAGGAAGAGGCGATGCGCCTCATCGGCGGCGCCGGGGTTCCCGCAGGCGCGGTTCTCGATACGCTTGAACTGTTGAACGATCCGAGCCTCGAACGCCGCGGCATCATGCAGATCGTCGAGCAGGCGAAAAGCGGTGCTTACAAGATGCCGGCCTGGCCGGTGCGTTTCGACGGCGCGCCGCCGCGGGTCAAGCGCTCGCCGCTTTTGGGTGAGCACAATGCGGAGGTTTTGGGGCAATGGCTCGGCATCGGCGAGGAGGAATTGGCCGGGCTCAAAAGCGAAGGCATCATCTGAAGGCTTTTTTCCGGAAAGGAGGCGAAGCAATGAAACTTTATTATTCTCCTGGGGCCTGCTCGATCGGGATCCACGTCCTTCTCGAAGAGATCGGCAAACCTTACGCGAGCGAATTCGTCAATCTGCGCGAAGGGGCGCAATTCGCGCCTAATTACAAGGCGATCAATCCCAAATCCAAGGTCCCGGCTTTGGAGCGCAACGACGGCTCGATCCTCACCGAGTTTCCGGTGATCGCCCATTGGCTCGCGCGGCAAAACCCTGAGGCCGATCTTCTGCCGAAGGACGAGGAGGCTTTGACGCGCGCCTTGGAGGCGATGGAATATGTCGTCGGCACGATCCACGGCCAAGGCTTTGCGCGAATCTTCCGCAGCGAGCGTTTTGCGCCTTCCCCTTCCGATCATGAAGCCGTCAAGGCGGCAGGCCGCCAGATCGTCGAGGCGGGGTTTGCCGTAGTCGACAAGGCGCTCTCCGGCAAAAACTATCTCTCGGGCAGCTTTTCGATCGCCGACGCGGCGCTTTTTTACACCGAATTTTGGGCGGCAAAGAGGCTCGGCATGACGCTCCCCGCGAACCTCTCCGCGCATTTCGCGCGTTTGCTGGCGCGCCCCGCGGTGAAGCGGGTGTTGGAGCAGGAGAATCTGGCCTAGAGAGGGCTTTGCGGCTTTTGCCTCGGGAGGAGGGAGAGATGGACGCTGTCGCGGCTTGTCCGAACGCGCTTACGGGTGTGCGTGTTCTCGACCTTTCGCAGTTTGAGGCGGGACCTTCCTGCACCGAGGCTCTCGCCCTTTTGGGCGCCGAAGTCGTAAAGATCGAAAACCCGAAAGGCGGCGAGGCGGGACGCACCGCTTTTTCCGATCCTTTCTATTTCATGGCCTACAACGCCGGCAAAAAGTCGGTCGCGGTCAACTTGAAGTCTCTCGCAGGGCAGGCGCTCGTCAAAAAGATGGCGAAGGTGGCCGATGTCTTTGTCGAAAACTTCGCCCCGGGGGCGATCGGGCGTTTGGGGCTCGGGTATGAGGCGCTCTCTCGCCAAAACCCGAGGCTCATCTATGCCGAGATCAAAGGCTTTGGCGATGGCAGCCCTTACGAAAAGAGCCTCGCCTTCGACATGATCGCGCAAGCCGCGGGCGGGGTGATGAGCATCACCGGCGAACGGGAAGGCCGTCCTTTGAAGCCGGGCCCCACTCTCGGCGACACCGGAACCGGCATGCTCATGGCCTTCAGCATCGCGAGCGCCCTCTTCGCAAGAGAGCGGACAGGCAAAGGCCGCCGTCTTTCGCTGGCGATGCAGGATGCGATGCTCAACTACACGCGCACCGCCTACATCTACCAGGCGCGCACCGGGCGCGCGGCGCCGCGCAACGGCGTCAACTCCCTTGGCGGGGCCAACGCCCCTTCGGGGATCTATCCCTCTAAAGGCGGCGGCCCCAACGATTATCTCTACATCAACACGAGCCGGGCCAATCCCGACCATTGGCCGCGCCTATTGCGGGTGATCGGGCGCGAAGACCTTATCGGGGACCCGCGTTACGACAGCGCCGAAGCGCGCATCGAAAGGATCGCCGAAGTCGACGAGATCGTCTCCAACTGGACCCGGGAGCATGGCAAAGAAGAAGCGATGGCGCTCATCGGAGAGGCCGGGGTTCCCGCCGGCGCGATCTTCGATTGCCTTGAACTGGCGAACGAACCGAGCTTCGAGCGGCGCGGCATCATGCAGGTGATGGAATACGGCGGGCAGAAGATGAAGCGCCCGAGTTGGCCGGTGCGTTTCGACGGCCTGCCGCCGCGGATCGCGCCCGCGCCTTCGCTCGGGGCGGATAATGCCGAGGTATTGGCAAACTGGCTCGGCCTCGGCGCCGGCGAAATCGAGGCCCTCGGCAAAGAGGGCGCCCTTTGACGAGGGACGAGGTCTACTGGGCGGCGAGCGCCATCTCTCCGCCGAAACGTTCGGCAAAGGCGGCCGCAACGGGCGCCTCGGTAAAGGCGAGGCGCACCAGCATCGCGCTTTCGAACCCGCGGCAGGAAAAGATCGAAGGTTCGAAACGATGCTCGTCGAGCCACATCCGCATCTGCGCCATCTTGTCCGGAAGCTCTTCTCGATGGAGGCGAACCTCTACACGGTGCATGTCCTGCGCTCCCCCAGACCCTGTTGGTCCGAAAGCCTATCAGGATATAGGCGCCGCGGGTTCACTCGCGCAGCGATTTCCCCTTTTTGACATAAAGAAGGAGTTCAAGGCCGGGGCTTTTGCCGCAAAGGTTCTTGCCGGTAATGATACCGGTAAAGCTCGCTGTCGATGCCGAAAGCGGCGTAAAGCGCGCGCGCGGGCGCGTTTTCGGCGTCGACTTCGAGAGAGAAGCCGTTCGCGCCGCAGGTTTTTCCCCAGCCGGCAAGCCCTTCGAGGATGCGCCGCGCGAACCCCGAGCGCCTGCGCCGCGGGTCGGTGATCATCGAGCCGATGTGGACGAGCCTTCTGTGCGCCACCGCGTAGCCGAGCGCGGCGATCTCGCCGTCCAAAGAAAGAGAGGCAAAGGCCGCAGGCAAGGCGATGCGGCCGAGGATCGCCCGGTAGGCCGCCGCCTCCTCTTTGCTGTAGCCCTGAAGGCGGGCCATCGCCGCAAACCAATGGGCGCCCGGTGCAAAAGCCAAGGCGACCTCGGGTGCGAGGGCGGGTTTTGCGCCGCGGGCCGGCCCGAAAAGAACGACGCTTTCCCCCTCTTTTCTATAGCCGAGATGGTCCAGCCTTTGGTCCATCTCGGGCGCGAGAAAGGACGGCAGGCGGAAGATCGCAGGCCGCCCGCGCCTTTGATAAAGAGCGCGGATTTCCTCGATGACGAGAGCACTTCGTTGCGGCCGCAGGGTGAGAGGGTTTGCCGAATTGGCGCGCCGCGAAAGCCCGTTTGCAAAACGGATGAGCCAGCCGTCGAAAAAGACTTCCTCGAGCGCGGGCCAAGCGTTGCGCGCGCTTTCCTCGACCCGCCAAAGGAAAGGCGAGGTCATCGCAGGCCCCGGGATCGAGGATCGTTTTTTCTTTGGCGGCGCCGCCCTTTCAAAGCGACAGACGGTAGACGCTGAGGGCGGTGTTGGGAAAGAGCAGCCTTTTCTCTTCGGCCGAAGCACCTGCCGCGATCCGCTTGAAAGCGTTCCACAGGATCGGATAGCTGCACATGCCTTTGTCGACCGGGAAATTGCTTTCGAACATCCCGCGCCGGGGGCCGAAGGCTTCGATCGAGGTCTCGATATAAGGCCGCCACGCCGTCTCCAGATCGCGCGAAGAAGGCGGCATCTCGTTCTCGTGAAAGGTGAAGCCGGAGATCTTCATGGCGAGGCCCCCGAGCTTGACAAAGGTATTGGGAAAGGCCGCGAGTTCCTGGATGAGAGCCTTCCATTCGGCAAAACCCTCTTCGCGCCTTCCCGCGTAAGGGCCGATGCCGAGAGGGCCGCCCACATGATTGAGAACGATCCGCGTCTCGGGGAAGGCGCGGGCGAGATCGGCGAGTTCGGCAATCTGGGTCTGGAAGAGCCAGGCGTCGAAGACCAGCCCCAAAGGGGCGAGGGCGGCAAAACCCTCCCGCCAGGTCTTGTCGAGAAGCATTCCTTCGGGCGCGCCCGAGCAATAGATCTTGAGCCTTTCGTCGGCGTGCCAGGTCGAGCCGTTGCGGATGCCGCGCAAGCGCCCTCCCGATACGGCGATATGCTTTTCGAGGATGTCGCGGGCGCGCGCGCCCATTCTCAGATCGACATTGCCGATGATCCCCGCGCAACAGAGCGCGGGCCCGTATTTGCCGCTCGCGCTCATCGCCGCGACGCCGTTGACGAACTCCGTCTCGCCCAAAGAGCGAAGCTCCTGCGGGGCGCCCGAGCGGTACATCTCGCGGCATTCTTCGAAAAGGGTCGCGCGTATCGCGTGGCCGCTCTTCACATCGCCGAGAAGCTCCTCGAAAAGATAACGGCTGCCTTCGCGATCCCAAAGGTGGTGGTGGGGATCGACGATCGGCAGGTCGGGTTCGATGATCTCTTCCTGGCGCTTCGCCAGCCAATCCGGGCGGACGGGGGCGTGGCGGGAGATCGGGATCTGGGTTTGCGGCATCGGGATTTCCTTTTGCGGCAGTTTCTTCGCGCGTGACAGGTCGAACTTTGCCGCGTCAAGGGGATGAATTCCATGCTTTTTCGCGCCGCCTCTTTGTGCCTTAATCGCAGGGAAGGGGGTCTTGCGATGCCCATTGCCGAACCCTGTCGTGCCGACGCAACCGCTCTCGTCCGCCTCATCGCCGAAGGGGCGCTCACCGCCGAAGCCGTCGTCGAAAGCTGCCTTCAACGGATCGCGTGCCGCGAAGGGGTGATCCGCGCCTGGACGCATGTGGCGGCCGAAGAGGCGCGGAGGGAGGCGCGCGCTTTCGACAAGGCGGGCAAGAGAAGCCTCCTCAACGGCCTTCCTTTTGCGCTCAAGGATATTTTCGACACGAGAGAAATGCCGACCGGCTACGGTTCGGCGATCTATACGGGCTGCCGCCCCGCCGCGGACGCGGCCGCCGCGGCCTTGCCGAAAGCGGCGGGAGGCATTCTTCTCGGCAAGACGGTCTCGGCCGAATTCGCCTATCTTCACCCCGGGCCGACGACCAATCCTCACAACCCCGATTTCTCTCCCGGAGGCTCTTCGAGCGGTTCGGCCGCCGCGGTTGCCGATTTCATGGTTCCTCTCGCGATCGGCACGCAAACCGGAGGGTCGGTGATACGCCCTTCGGCCTATTGCGGGATTGTCGGGATGAAGCCGAGCTTTGGCCTCTTTCCTCCGGCAGGGATGAGGATCAACACCGACTCTCTCGACACCGTCGGCATCATGGCCCGCTCGGTCGGCGATATCGCCCTTTTCCGGGCGGCGATGATGGCGATCCCTTACGAGCCTCCCGAACTTCCCCTGACCCCGCCGCGGCTTCTCCTTTGTCGCGGCCCTGCGCCCGAAAACGCGCGTCCGGAAGGGATGGCGGCGCTCGAAGATGCGGCGCGGCGGCTTGCGGCCGCCGGTGCAGCGATCGCCGAAAAGCCATTGCCGAAAGAATGCGAAGAGGGCCTTGAGATGCAGCGCCGCCTTTCCGCTTTCGAAGCCAGGCGCAACCACCTCCCCGAACTGCTGCGCCACGAGGCTTTGCTTTCGGCGATTTTGCGCGAGAAGATCGTCCTTGGCCGAAAGCTCACATTAGAGGAGTTCGAGAA
>JAJYIC010000058.1 GCA_021790295.1 Pseudomonadota bacterium
CTGCGCGGCGTCAAAAACCCGGTCGGGATGAAATGCGGGCCGAGCCTCGAGCGAGACGATCTTTTGCGACTCATCGAGGCTCTCAACCCCGAAAACGAGCCCGGACGGCTGACGCTCATCACCCGCATGGGCGCCGAAAAGGTCGAAGCGAAGCTTCCCCCACTTTTGCGCGCGATCAAAAAGGAGGGCCGGGCCGTCGTCTGGTGTTGCGACCCGATGCACGCCAATACCATCGTCTCCGCTTCGGGATACAAGACCCGGCGTTTCGATTCGATCCTCGCCGAGGTCGAAGGCGCTTTCCGGGCCCATCTTGCCGAAGGCACTCATCTCGGCGGGATTCATTGCGAGATGACGGGGCAGAACGTCACCGAATGCATCGGCGGCGCCGAGGCGATCAGCGAAGCCTCGCTCGGAGACCGCTACCACACCCATTGCGATCCGCGTCTCAATGCGAGCCAGGCTTTGGAACTGGCTTTTCGCATCGCCGAAGGCTTGAAGCGCGAGCGCGAAAACGAGAAAGCCCGCGGCGGCTCGGCTCGGGGCGAAGGCTTCAAAGAAAGGCGGCTTGCCTCGTGACGCGCCCGGCGGTCGCCGCAACAAAAGAAAGCGGCGCGCACTCCTCTCTTGCCCGGCAGACCGATAGCTATTTCTTGAAAACCAAAGCGATCGTCGGCTTGTGCGGCGATCGAGAGGCGACCTACGCCCTGTTCCTGCGGCGCCCGGTTTTGTCGACCCCGCGTCTTGCGGTCGAGTTTCTCCTTCGCGAAGGCAAAGCGCGCGGCACCCGTTTCGAGATCGATCTCATTCACGAGGAAGGCGATCTCGTCGGCGCCGGCGAACCCATTTTTTACGTCACCGGCTCGCTTTATCACCTCGTCGATCTTGAAACCGTTCTGCTGCAAAAGCTCGGGGCCCCCTCGGTTGCCGCCTACAATGCCTATGCGATGTGCGCAGAGCTGCCGAAAGTCGCGTTTCTGGCGATGGACGCGCGCCATTGCGCCGGCGCCGAGATGGCGGCGATGATGGCCTATGCCGCCTCTGTCGGCTCGGCCGAAGCGCGGCGCAAAGCGGGCGCCAAAGGGTTTGTCGGCTGCGCGACCGATGCCACGGCCTCGTTTTTCGGGCAGGCGAAAGGGCAGGGGACGATGCCCCATGCCCTCATCGGTTATGCCGGCTCGACCGTGCGCGCGGCCGAGATGTTTCACGAAGCCTTCCCCGACGAGCCTTTGACCGCGCTCAACGATTATTTCGGCCGTGAGATCACCGACTCGATCGCGGTCTGCCGCCGCTTTCCCGAGCTTGCCGCGAAGGGGCGTCTTTCCGTGCGCATCGACACCCATGGCGGGCGTTACGCCGAAGGTCTCGATCTTGCCCGCTCTTACGAGATCCTCGAACGTCATGCGCCGCAGGCGACGCGCGGTTATCGCAGCAACGAGGAATTGCGGTATCTCGTCGGCACGGGCTCTTCTGCGGCGGCGATCTGGCATTTGCGCCAAAAGCTCGACGAGGACGGCTTTCCCCGCGTCCGGATCGTCGCCAGTTCGGGTTTCGGACCGGCGAAATGCCGCATGATGGCGGCGGCGAACGCGCCGATCGACGTGATCGGCACCGGCTCCTATCTGCCTGAACGGTGGGAGGAAACCTACGCCACGGCCGACATCGTCGCGTTCGACGGCAAGCCGATGGTCAAGGCCGGGCGCGAGTTTCTCTTGCGCAAAGCGCCCCTTCCCTAAGGAGCCTGCCTTTTCTTGCGCGGCCTTTCGTTGAGAAGAAGGACGCGCATGCCGCTCTCCTCGAACGAGAGCGTGCTAAGGGAACCAATCCCGACCTCGATGCGGGCATAAAGATCGAGCGGCAGGCCGAGAGCATAAAGGAGAGCGGCGCGGATCACGTCGCCGTGGCTGACAAGGAGAACGCGGCCGCCGCGATGGCGCGCGCGAAGGTCGAAAAGCGCATCGAGGACGCGGTTTTGCACTTCGCGCATGCTCTCGCCGCCGGGCACCCGGGCGAAGGCGCGGCGTTCTCGCCACTCCTGCCAGAGCGGGTCGGCCTTGATCTCTTCGATCCTTTTTCCCGTCCAGTTCCCGTAATCGATTTCGATCAGGTCTTCGCGAAAAGAAAGAGGAAGCTTGAGCGTCGAGGCGACGATCGCTGCGGTCTCGCGGGTGCGTTCGAGAGGGCTCGAATAGAGGGCTTCGATCCCTTCGGTTTCAAGCCGGAGGGCGGCGAGAGCGGCTTCCTCTTGCCCTTTTGCCGATAAACCGACCCCCGCCAAACGCCCCGGCAAAATGCGGCCGGCGAGAGCGTGCTCGCCATGACGCAAAAGGTGGAAAAGCGTCACCAAAGCCCTCCTTGCCCGCCCGACCCGATTTCCCTGCAGGCTCCCCAAAGGTTCAGGCGGAGCGGGAAGGCCACAAAGGCTGATGATACCCGAGCGGAACCGCGGGCCTTTCCCAATAAGGCTTGGTCTCGGAAAATTGCGCCACCGGGCCGAGATGGGAAAGGCGGCCGGCCGGGGTTTCGCTTTCGAGCGACCAGCGCGCAATCTCTTCGGGGGTGAAATCCTTCTCTACGCTCTTGAGCGCGTCCCCCGACACCTCGCCCCTGGCCAAAAGCCAGCGTCCGGTTTGCGCGAGAGAGATCCGCACCAGCCAGCTTCCCCCTTCACGCGCGCGCCGCCACAGCGCAACCATGGCCCCAAACGCCATCAGATAACCGGTCAGATAATCGATCGCCGAAAGCGGATAGAATTGCGGCCCGGGCTTCTCTCCGGGGAAGACTTCGCCCTGCCTTTGCGTAATCCCGCTCACCGTCTGCACGACCGTGTCGAAACCGCGCCGAGGAGCCCAAGGGCCGCGGTGGCTGAAAGCCGAAAGCGTCACATAGACGAGACCCGGCCGCAACTGCGCCAACTCTTGCGCCGACAACCCCCGGCGATCGAGCGTTCCCGGCCGATACCCCTGGGAGAAGACGTCGGCTTCGGCGACGAGAGAGCGCAAGGTTTCGACATCCTCGCCCCGGCGCAGATCGAGATAGGCCGAAAGCTTTCCGTGCCCCGTATCGAGTTCCTGATAGCCGAGATTGGGAAGATGGGGCGCGGTGATCTTGAGCACGTCGGCGCCGTGCTCGGCAAGGGTGCGCGCTGCAGTCGGGCCCGCCAGGACGCGCGTCAGATCGAGAACGCGGATCCCCGAAAGCGGCCGCTTTCCCGCCGGCAGCGGATGCGGCGGGTGGTCGCCGATCTTGATGATCTCGAAGAGAGGCAAGCTCGCGACCGCCGCCGACTGCGGGTGTTCCGCCCATTCGGTCCTGCTGCGCACCATGCCTCCGGCGCCGCCTGCGGCGATGATCGCCTCTTCGAGCTGAAGCGCGTCCCACTCGGCAACCGCCCGGCTGACCGCTTGATGGTCTTCGGCAACGCCCAAAACCTTGAGAGCGGCCGCGCGGTGGTTGGGGAAATTGCAGTGAAGATAGCTCCACCGTCCCCCGCGCGCCGGGTAGAAGCCCATGATCGGGTTGCGGTCCGTCGAAACGCGCGCGCCGTTGAGACGCAGGTAATGACCGCTTCGCAAAGAGGCGGCCGCGCGCCGCAAATCGACCGCGATCTCTTGCCGGCGACCGCTTTTGAGCTGCCACAATTCCGCTGCGGCGAGCGCGGCTGCGGAAACGGCCGCGGCGGCGCAGGTGCCGACGCGAAAGGGGGTCGGCATAAGCGGGTCCTCGCCCCCCTTTATCGAGACGGCGCGGGCAAGCTCTTTCGGCCAGGCGGCGGCTTCGAGAAGGGCGTCGAGAAGCTCGTAAGCGGCAGCAGAAGACATGGGGCACTCCCTCGAAATGGCGGGGGCGCTGGCACCGGACGGCGCGGCGCGAGGGATGATGCCCCGGAAAGAGGCCGCAAGGGAATAATCAAAACGGGCGCTTTGAAGGAAGAAGGGCGAAAGGCGGGCTCCCGCTTTCCGGGATAAAGCCTCGCGGCAATGGCGGGGTAGCGGCGCCGGCCCGCGCTTTGGCGCCGGCCCGCCGCGAGAAGGCCCTGCGAGGGACATCTCTCGGAGCGGGAAGAAGGAGATGATATAACCCCGGTCTTGCGCATTGCCGGGGCCGGCTTTCCGGACCATGCGAAGGGGGCGGCACTTTTCGAGAATCAAATCTCGCGGGTATCGACCCTGATTGCCGCAGCCGCGCAGGGGCAAAGATCATGGGGACATTGCCCGCAGCGATCACCTATCTGATGACCTCGCGCTTGCGCGACTGGCTCGTCGTGGTTCCGGTCGCGGTGCTGGCGCTCTCTCTGGCGCTCATCGGCTATATGGTCGATTGCACAGCGAAGGCCTGCCTCAGCTTCCCCGAGGCGCTTTTCCAGTCGATCACGATTCTGCGTTTCGGCAGGATGCCGTCGTTTTCGCAAAGCCCGCCGGAGCTTCTGGTGGCGCCGTTTCTGATACCCGCAATCGCTCTCATCAACGGCGCGAGGCTTGCGCTGCGCAATCTGGTAAAGGAGATGCGAGTGGTGTGGGCGCACCGGCTGCGCGACCATGCGATCGTCTGCGGGCTCGGCGACACTGGGCGGCACGTCGTCGAAAATCTGCGTGCGGCAGGTCGCTCGGTCGTCGTCATCACCTTGGATATCGAGGACGAGAATGCGGCCGCCTGCGAGGCGCTCGGCATTCCCCTTCTCAAAGGCGACGCGCGGCAGCTTTCCCTCCTCAACCTTGCTGGACTGCGTTATGCGCGCCAGTTGATCGCGACTTGCGGCTCCGATTCGGTCAATCTCGAGATTGGACTGCGCGCGCGCGACGCGCTCATCGAGGGCGCGGCGCAGAATGGCCCGTTCCAGATCCTGCCGGAAATGCGCAGCCACTGGCTTGTCGATACCATCCGCCAGCACCGCTCCGCCGCGCTCGGCGCAGAACGCCTCGAATTTCGTCCTTTCAATCTCTATTCGGGCGCAGTCGATGAGGTCTTGCGCCGCGCCGGTCTTGGCCGCGCTCTCGGGCACATGGGCGGCGCCGGGCCGAGGCTCCTTCTCGTGGGCTTCGGCGAAACCAATGCGCAACTCGTATTTCACGCCGTGCAGAACTTTTTTGCGGTACCGGGACGGCGCTTGCGCGCCACGGTGTTCGACGACAAGGGCGAAGACCGGCGCCCCTTTTTGACGGCTCGTTTCCCCGGCCTTTTGCAACTGGCCGAGATCGATTTCCTCGGCTGCACCTTCGATCCTGAGGATCCCGCCGCATGGTCGGTTGTCGAGGAGACCCTCGAAAGGATAGGCGAAGACATCTCCTCGCTTTTTGTCGTGGTCGCTCTCGGCGATGACGCCACCTCGCTTTACGCCGCGCTGCAATTGCGCGAGCGTCTCGATCGTCTGGGCGGGCTCGGCGCGCCCGTCTTTGTGCGCCTGCGCGAACAAAGCCGTCTCGGCGGGTTTATGGGTTCGCTCGACGGGGGCGAGGTTCTCCTCACCCGCCTTGCGCCTTTTGGCGATATCGCCAATCTGACCAAACCGCGGGCGTTGTTCGACAACCGTGCCGACGCTTTGGCGCAGGCGCTCCACGCCAGCTATCTGGCGGCGGCGGGCGCGGGGGCGGGAGACCCGGCCGCGGTTCCCTGGGCGCAGCTTCCCGAACGCTTCAAGCATTCGAACCGTCTTTTTGCCGACCATCTGCCCGTTGCGCTTTCAGAGCTCGGCATCCGCCTTGCGCCAAGCCCTGCCCCGCCCTTCGCCTTCGGGAGAGGCGAGATCGAGGCTTTGGCGGCGATGGAACATTGGCGCTGGTCGATCGAGCGGCGGCTGTTCGGCTGGACCCAAGCGGATAAGCGCGACGATATCGCCAAGAAACACCCTCTTCTTGTTGCCTGGAAGGATCTCTCCGAAGAGGATCGCGAGCGCAATCGGCGTCTCGTCCGAATCGTGCCGGAAATTGTTGCCAAAGCGGGGATGGGGCTATTGCGCGAGCGCTACATCGATGGAAGAAGCCCGGATTGCGCGGCCGAAATCTCCGCCTTGGGGCCTTCTGAAAAGGGCATTCTTCTCCTCGATCCGCAGGATGGGCGAGGCTGGGCTGAAGCCCTCGACGCCGTGCGCGAGCGCTCCCTCAAAATCTGGGTCGTGTGGCGCGCCGGCGCCGCTCTCCCCGCCTTCCCCAAAGAGGCGAAAGGCAAGGAGATCCTGCGCCCTGCGGTCGAGCGATGGGTCGGAGAGCGCGAATGCGCCTTCCTCCTCGCCCGCGCCGGCGCGACCGCCGATCCACGCTCTAGGCAAGAGGCCGGATAAGGACCGAAGCGCGCCTCTTGCGGCACAATCGGCGTGACGCCTAAAGGAGGCCCGGTTATTCTACCTTTGCGCTTTTGCGAGGCGAGGATGCTTCACCTGCGGCAAATAGGTTCCGCCTGTTTTGCGCTGATCGGGATTCTGCTCCCGAATCTCCTTTCGAGCTGCACCGTGGTGGACGCCTTTTCGGCGCGGGCGGTCGATTATAATCTCCAGGCCGAGAGCGCCCAAAACCGCGTTCTGCTTCTCAACGTCATTCGCGCCAGCCTAAAGCGCGGGATGCAATTCACGACGCTGCAAAGCGTTACCGGATCGACCCAAGGGAGCATCGGGCCGCAATTCTATTATCCTTTTCGCCAACCTCCGTTCTCGCAACCCCCCAGTCTGACGCTTCCCGCTTCGATCAGCGGCGGCCCGACATTTACGGTTCCGGTTCTCGACACTCAGGAATTTTATCGCGGCATCCTCGAACCGTTGACCGGGCGGGAATACGACTATTTTATCAGCGAAGGCTACCCGCCTGCTCTCATCTTTTATCTTTTCGTCGGCAAGATCGACCTTACGGTTCTCTCGGGAAGCAAAGCCGGTCTCACCCTTTCCTTTCCGAATTACGTCGGCGACGATTACGATCTTGAGCTGTTCGAGGCAATCGCCGACCATCTTTTGAACCTCGGCTTTACCGTCGAGCGGGTAAGCCGCGTCCTCCCCTTCGGGCCGCCATTGCCTTTGACAAAGGCGGCCAATCTGAAAGCGCTTGTCGCGGCCGACGCCGCCGGTTTGGATATCGTCGCGGTTCCTCCCGTCGCGACGGCTGCCGCAAAGCATAAAAGAGCGGCCGGGGCGAAAGGCGCTCGCACGCCCGCCGGGCGGCAATACCAGATCGTCAAAGGCGAAGCCTTTTACCGCTTCTGCTTCAATCCGCGGGGCAGAAAGGGCAAGCGCCTGGCGCCTGCGCTCCTATGCGCCAATGCGAGAACGGCGAGCCCGCCGGGCAAGGGAAAGCCGCCGGCGTCGACAGCGCTGACAGGGGTTTTGAGCGCCGGATTGGGCCAGCGTCTCAAAGCGGTCAGCAAAGCCTTTCGGGCGCACGGGCGGGGGTTCCGGCCTCTGCCGGCGATCCCGGCCGGCGCGACGGTGCGCTTCCGCTTTACCATGCGCTCGACCGAAGGGATCATCCACTATCTCGGTTCGGTGGTGCGCCGGCAGCTCTATCCTCGTTTCGGGCGCCCCCGCAGCGTCGAGATCAAGGTGGGAATGCCGTATCTGACCTATCCGCAAACGCCCTGCACGGGCGCCGGAAAGCAGGTGGGTTTCGGCTATCGTTGCGAGAATCTGCTCGAAGTCGAAACCGGCGCGCCGCCGCCAAAGGCGCCTTTGGCGGTTGCTTATGAAGGCCGCAACTTCTGGATACCGGGAACCCCCCGCCATGCCGGCTGGTCATTGCGGGTTCTCGATCTCGTCAAGCAGCTTCTCGCGCTACATACCAATGCAAAAGAGTTGCCGGCGAGCACCGTATTGTCGATCGTCGCGCCGCCCTGATCGGAATCATTGAGGCGCGCAGCCGAACCCGCCGCTATTGCCGAAAGCGATTGGCCAAATTCGGTGCGGGCTTGCGCGCAATATCGCCGCGCCTCTCGGTCATCGCATTGGCAGGTGAAACGCCGCCTGCGCAAACCGCGCGAAAAACGGCAGAACCGGCGGTCTGCGGCGACCCGCCGCGAGGCTTGCGGCCGCGCCGCGGTTATTTCTGCAGAAGAGCCGCGGCGTCGTGATGTTCGGCGGCGGCCTTCGCGCTCGCGCCTTGCGAGCCGGTCGAAAACGACACAGGCGTGCCGCCGACGGAACTCACCGTCGTGGCGCGGCTTTTGGCGCCGAGAGCGGCAAAGTTGGCGGGCGTCAGCTTTTGCGGGCGACTGGCCGCGGCCGTCGCCGCAGCCTTATGCGTGCTTGCCGCAGAGGGCGAAGGGCCACAGGCATTGGCCCATGTCGCCGGAGCCGTCAGCCCCAACGCGAGAGAAGCCAAGCCCCAGACTACAATCCTGCGCATGGTCTCTGTCTCCACCCGGTTGCGCCTCCCCGGCGGCCGACCGCTTGCGGCGGTCCGTCGAGGCTTTACCTGTCGTGCATTCTATTTACCGATAGGTTTCCTTCATGTCAAGTCATCGAAGTGTGATTTCTCTATCCGATTTCTCCTTGATTTAGCCGTATTCTTCGCCTTCGTGCCGCATTCTTCTTTTATGAAAGAGACCCTGCGTCGCGCCGCCGGCGCAAGTCTCCGCAGGAGCCAAACAATCCGCCGCAGAGGCGAAGGGCGAAGCTTGACCGCAACGCGAAATCGGCGCTAAACTTTGACGTTGATCGCTAGCAATTGCGGAAACGCCGCTCAGGGGGGATCAATGGCTTCGCTGTCGAGAGTTCTTGTCATCGTTGCATCGTTGGCGTTTGCACCGGTCGCGGCGGCGCAAGTCGTATTGCCCGGAGGGGGAGGCGGCACGCCCGCGCCGGCCCCGGCCCCCGGCGCGCAGGCCGGGTTGATTACCAAATTGACGGCGCAACAGCTCGTGCAAATCCTCGGCACAATCAGGATCAACGGCGCAACCGTGCCGACCTCGATAAGGGCCTTCAACGACGGCAGCTCGATGGTCGTCATGCCGTTCTGGGGGCCGCAAGTATGGAGCGGAATCATCCTCCAATTCTGCGAAAAAGACGGAAGCGGTTGCCATCTTCTTCACTTTCTGGCGAATGTCGGCAAGCAGCCGTCCATCAGCGCCGATTGGGTGAATGCCTTCAATGCTTCTTTCTATTACGTAAAGGCTTTAAAACTGACCAACGGCGAACTCGCCTTCACTTACGATATCGGTATGTGGCCCGGTGTGACGCAGAATCAAATCGTTCAAATGACCGGCATGTTCAAGGCGATTGTCGACAACTCCTTCAAATTCAAACCCGGCAGTTGAGCCGGTCTGGCGCCGGCGCGGCGGCGGATGAGCCTCTGCCGCGTTGTCCCGGCCGGCGGGATGAGCCTGCCTCTGTGACGGTCGCATAAGGGCGGGGCGCCTCGTTCGCGGCGGAAGGCTTCGGGCGGCGATGGACAATCCTGATCGAGGCGCCGGCTTGGCGGAAAGCGATCCCGAAAGCGTTGTTGCCGGTTGCCTCACCGACCTCGCCAATAACGCGCCGGCCGAGGCGGTGCTCGCGCGTTTGCGCGCGATCGAGGCCGAAACCCTCGCCGCACCGGCGTTGCGCGCCCGCTTTTTGCGCGCCCGGGCGATCGCCGGCAACAGGCTCGGGTTCCCTGACGAGGCGTTGGGAGACCTTCTCGAAGCCAAAAACACCCTCGATCGCCAGCCGGACCGAGATGAGCTCGCGCGGATCATCAGTACCATCGCGCTCGTCCATAGCTGGCGGGGGGAAGGCCGCGAAGCCGCTCTCGCCTTGTTGCAGGCGGTTGCCGTCGCCGGGCCGGAGAATGCGCAACTGGCCTCCATCCTCGCCGAAGGCGGCCGGCTGCACATGGAGATCGGCCGCCCTCAAGACGCGCTTCTGCTGTTTCGCGCCGCATTGGGGTTGGCGCCGCCGGGCCCTGCGAGCCGCGAGAGGGAGCGCGCCGGGGTCAATCTCGTGCCCGAGGGCAGGCGGCTTTTTCCCCGCCTGACGGTTTCGGATAATCTGCGCCTTGGCGCCTATAGCCGGCGCGGCGAGGCCGACCGTTTCGCTCCGCTCGATCTGGTTCTTACCCTGTTCCCGCGCCTTGGCGAGCGGCTCGGCCAGCGTGCCGAGACACTCTCGGGTGGCGAACAACAAATGCTCGCGATCGGGCGTGGCTTGATGACCAAACCCCGGCTCTTGATGCTCGACGAGCCAAGCCAGGGCATCGCGCCCCGTCTGGTGGACGATATTCTCGCCGCGATCGCCCGTATCCGCGGGCTCGGCGTCACCATCCTGCTGGTCGAGCAGCGCCTGATGGAAAGCCTCCAGATCGCCGACCGCGCCTATGTGCTGCAAAGTGGCCGCCTGGTGATGTCGGGCCCGGCGGCCGAAATCGCGAAGGACGACGCCATCCGCCGCGCCTATCTCGGAATCTGATCGCCACGC
>JAJYIC010000059.1 GCA_021790295.1 Pseudomonadota bacterium
GACTGGGGAGCGGCTGCGTCGCGGCGCGAGCGGCCATTCGCTAGGAGAGCGGCGAAAAGCGTAGCCGAGGCTACGGTCGAGCCGCAGGGCGACGCAGATGGCCGCTCGCCCCGTGACCCGAAGGGCCGGGCCTCGATGCCGACAGTGTGCGTCGAACGGCTTGGCCGATGAGCGGTCATCGCCCCGCGCCTTTCTCCTACCCTGCCGGCAGCCGGACCCGGCGCAACCCACGCCCAGTGTGAGAAATGCGGGTTAAGGCGGCGGATTACCCGGTCGACCTTTTCGCGCCCGATATCGAACCTTACCGGGCGGGAAACACCGGCATCGACTACGTTTCGACCTTCGAAAGCGGCATTGCCGGACCGCATGTGCTGGTCACCGCTCTCACCCACGGCAACGAAATCTGCGGCGCCATCGTCCTCGACCGCATCTTCAAGGCGGGGCTGAGGCCAAGGCGCGGGCGGTTGACGCTCGCTTTCGACAATGTCGCGGCCTTTCGCCGGTTCGACCGCAAAGAGCCTTATCTCTCTCGTTTTATCGACGAGGATTTCAATCGCCTTTGGCAGCCTTCGAGCCTCGATGGCCCCCTGCAATCGGCGGAACTCGCCCGCGCCCGCACCCTCCGGCCGATCGTCGAGGCCGCCGATCATCTTCTCGATCTCCACTCGATGCAGCATGACACCGCGCCTTTGATGCTTGCAGGCACTCTCGAAAAGTCGGTCCTTCTCGCCCGCCGGGTCGGCATACCCGAGTTCATCGTTTGCGATGCGGGTCACGCCGCCGGACCGCGCATGCGCGATTACGGCGCCTTTTCCGACCCCGCTTCGCCCAAAAGCGCCCTTCTCATCGAATGCGGGCAGCATTGGGCCACCCATTCGGCCGCGATCGCGATCGACGTCACATTGCGTTTTCTCCTCGCTCTCGGAACCTTGACGAGAGAGGACGCGGAGCCTTTGGGCGGCCCTCTTTTTGCGGCCCATCCCCGCCAAAGGGTGATCGAGGTCACGGAGGCGGTGACGGTGACCGCCGAAAGCTTCGAATTCGTCCGCGATTTCCGGGGCCTCGAAGTCGTGCCGGAAAAAGGCACCGTGATCGGCCACGACAACGGCCGCGTCGTCACGACCCCTTACGACAATTGCGTCCTGATCATGCCCTCGCAGCGTCTCTCGAAAGGGCAGACGGCGGTGCGCCTCGGGCGCTTTGTCGCCTGAGGAGAAGGCAAAAGGAACGCTGCCGCACGGCTTTATTGCCGGCCGGCGCCAAGCGAGAGGGTGTTGTCGAGCGCCACTTCGAGGCGCATCAGCTCCACGCCGATGCGATCGACGAGCGCGCCGCCTTCGAGGCGCAGCTCCCCTTCCGTGACCTCGCGCAACGAGCCCAGAAGTTCGACGAGGCGCACCCCGCCGATATTGGCGGCGCAGCTTTTGAGGGCCTGAAGGGTTTCGCGGAAAGCATTCGCATCCGCCGCTTTCGCCGCCCGGCGCAAGTCTTCGAAAAGGACCGCGCTGTCGGTGCGGAACGCATCGAGCAGGGTGGCGAAAAAATCGCTGTCCTCGCCGAGAGCGCGTAACGCAGCGATCGTTCCTTCCTCGATGACGATCTCGCGTTCCCCGGCAAAGCGCGGATGGGAGGCGATCGGGGTGACGGTGGGCGGCGGGCTCGCCGGCTGCCCTTTGGCGCCAAGCTGCGCCCCGACGAGCTGAAGAAGCCGCGCCGGCTGCTCGCTCTTTGTCAGGAAAACATCCACGCCGGCTTCGCGGCAAAGACGCTCGGCTTCAAACCCCGATTCGACCGTCAGCGCGAGGATCGGCAGGCGCGGTTGCGCCATCTGGTACAGGCGGCCCGCTTCGTAGGCGCCGATTTCGGGCGCGTCGATGCCCATCAGCATGAGATCGATGCCGCGTTCGGAAAGAGCGTCGAGCGCCTCGTGGCGGTTTGCGGCGAGATGCACCCGGTATCCGGCCGCGGCAAGAATGGCGCCGATGCGCTTGCGCTCGCCTTCGTCTTCTTCGGCGAGGAGAACCGAGGCCGGCCGTTTCTCCTCCTCTGCGGACATAGGCGCGCCCGGCGCCGGCGCGGGTTCGAAGGAGCCTTCCTGCCGCGCCGCTTCGACCGCGTGAAGTGCGGCGGCCAATACGCGCTTGGCGAGCGGCGCCGGGAGGATGGCGGCGAGGAGATCGTCGGCGATCGCCGCGAGGCTGTCGAAATGCGCCTCGTCGGCGACAAGAAACACCCTCGCCCTCTCTCCCGCGGCGGCACGGTAGGCAAAGCTCAATGACGGCAGCATCGCGTTGCGGCCATCGACGATCAGAACCGGCCCCCCTTCGATCCGTTCGAGGATCTCCGGAAGCGCCGCTTCGGAAAGCCCGATCATTCTGACCTCGGCATTGAAGCCTTGAAGCCAGGCGAGAAGATTTTCGGCAAAATCGACGTCCTCGCTGGCGATCAGAACCGTGCCTCGGCAGAGATCGACCTCGGCCGGCGCTTCTTCGGACAGCGCAAAAGGCAGTTCGAGATCGAGACCGTTCGCCGAAAGACCGCCGCCCATCCCTTCGACGAGTCGGGCAAGGACGGGAAGGACGGAAGTTTCGACGGGCGGCGCGACGCTGATGCGGATCGCAAAACGGAAACGGATCTTGCCGTGACCGCGGCCGGCCGCACCGACTTCGACCCGCAGCGTTCCCGTTTCGAGAGAGCCGAGCACGCGCCCGATCAGGGCGAGAAGGATCTGCCGCAGCCCATGCGGCGATCCGATAAGCTGGTAAGGCAGCCTCGGATCGATGCGAAGAGAAAGCCTTATCCCCTTTGCCGCCGCTTCGGCGCGCAGCATCGCGAGCGCGCCGAATGCCGCCTCGTAAAGGTCGAAGACGGTGTTTTCCGCGGTCGATCCGGCGAGCGCGGCAAGGCCGAGATCGCGCATGTCCTCGCAACGCTGCAACAGCGCGCGGGCATGCATTTGAAGCGCGCGGCCCTTTTCGCGCTCTTGGGACTCGCTCGTCTCCTCTTCGAAGCCCGCCGCGAGGCGCAAAATCGCCTCACCCCCTCGCCTCATCTCTGCGGCGAAAAGGCGAAAGAGTTCGAAAGCCGCGACCTTGGCCGTCTCGCTTTCGCGGATGCGGATCGAAGCGGGCGCGGGAAGAGCGAGGACCTCGGGGCTTTTCTCCTCTTCCCTCTCTTCCTCCTCCGGCGCTTGTGCGAGGCGGCGCAAAAGAGGGCTGGTAGAAGCCGGCAAAAGCACGAGAGCGAGAAGAAGGCCCAAGGCAAGGGCCGGCTCTCCACGCCAGAATGGGGTCGCCGCGGCGACCGCGGCAAAGCCGAGAACGCTTGCCGCGGCCGCGGTCAAAAGAGAGCTGAGGCCCGAAGAGAAACCGTTGCCGAGAGCGAGCAGAAAATAGGCCGGAACCCAGAAGGCGGTGGATCCCCCTCCGGCATAAAGAAGAAGGCTCAAAAGGCCGCTGTCGGCAAAGGCCGCGAAAGGCTGCCGCAGCCGCCAGAAGCGCGGGACGAGGATCAGCTGGAAGAAAAAGAGCCAGGCGTAAAGGAGAGCGAGAGAGGCGATGAGAAGAACCGCGGCCGCCGCCTCGGAGGGTCCCGCAATAAGCGCAAGCCCAAGGCCGTGAACGAACAAGGCCGCCGCGGCAAAAAGGCGAAGCACGGCAACGCGCGGCTCTGCGCCGCCCGACCCTTCGAAGCGCTGCAAGAGGCCCTCGAAGCCGAAAAAGAGAAGGGCCGCGGCGACCGTAAGGGGTGCGAGAGCAAGAGCGAGGAGGGCCGCGATCTCGAGATGAGGCGAGGCGAAGGGGGCGAATACGCCGGGCAGGCGGATGAGGGCGAGCGGCGGCAAAAGCGCGAGCGCGGCGAGCGCGACGGCAAGGGAAAGCTCCCGGGCGCGCCCGCCCGAAGGGGGGGAGTCTTTTGGCCTTCGAGGCTCTTTGCCGGTTGCGGCCACGATCGCCTCCTAGGCGCCTTGCGTTGCCGGACGCGCGTTTGCGCCGATAGGGGCAGGAAGAAGCGAGCGGTCACGGGGAAACCTGACCGTCGCCGTGGTGCCGACCCCCTTGCTGCTCTCGATCTCTACCCGCCCTCCATGCAGTTCCGCCAGAGCGATCGCGAGAGGCAAACCGAGGCCGGTCCCGGGGTGCCTTCGGCTCCAAGGGCTCGCAACCTGGCCGAAACGGCTGACTGCAAGCTGTTGCTCGGCCGAGTCCATGCCGATGCCATGATCGGCGACGGCGAGGACGACGGCGTCGCTTTCGCTTTTGAGGGTGACCTCGACGACGCCGCCGCGGTGGCTGAACTTGATCGCGTTGCTGAGAAGATTGAGCAGGATCTGCTTGATCTTGCGCGGATCGCCGCGGATTGCCGGGATGCCTTTCGCCAGGCTTGGCTCGATGCGTACACCGCCCGCCCGCGCCTTGGCCTCGACGATTCGCAACAGGTCGCGCAACAGTTTTGCCAACTCGACCGGCCCTTCGGAAAGTTCGAGCTTGCCGGCCTCGATCTTCGACACGTCGAGGATGTCGTTGATGATCCCGAGAAGGTGTTCGGCGCTTTCGGCGATGTCGTGCGAATAGTCGACATATTTGCGGGTGGCGATCGGCCCCAGCATTTCGCCGGCAATGACCTGCGAAAAGCCGATGATGGCGTTGAGAGGGGTGCGCAACTCGTGACTCATGTTGGCGAGGAACTCGGTCTTGCTGCGGTTGGCGAGTTCGGCCTGTTCCTTGGCTGCAACGAGATCGAGTTCGGCGCGCTTGCGCGCCGAGATGTCGACCGCAACGGTCACCATCCGAGCCTCCGCGCCGCCCTCGCGCAGGGCCGATTGGGTGATGAGGAGAAACCTTTGCCGTCCTTCGGCATCGGTCAACTCGGCCTCGCAAGAAGCCGGAAGGGTCTCCGCCAAAGCCAGCCGCGCTTCGAACTCCGTCGCCCGGCACGACAGCGGGTCGTCGCCGAGTTCGACCGGCGTTTTGCCGATAAGCCTTTCCGCCGGAACCCCGATCGCCGAAGCGAATTCGCGGTTGACAAAGACATAGCGCCCTTCGGCGTCCCGCGCCGAGATCATCGCCGGAACCGCGTCGATCACTTGCAGAAGCCGGCGATGACTGTCTTCGAGGGCGTTGCGGTGATGGTGCTCCTCTCTTGCAATCTGCTCTTCGAGCGAACGGGCCTTGCGCTCGACGAGTTTTTGCCGCCGCCGCAGATGCAGGAGATTGCGCGAACGCGCGCGGAATTCGCGATGATCGACAGGGCTCAAAAGAAAATCGGTGGCGCCGGCGTCGAGCGCCTGGTAACGCAGATCGCCGTCTTCATAGGCGGTGACGACGATGACGGGAACATCGGCGCATTTGGGTTCCGCTTTGAGGCGCCGGATGAACGCGACGCCGTCGAGGCTCGGCATCTTCAGATCGGTGATGACGAGATCGGGGCTTTCCTTCGCCGCGGCCGCGAGCGCGGCGAGGGGGTCGGTAAAGGTGCAGGCGAGGGTGCCCTCGCCGAGAGAGCTCGCCAGCTTTTCGAGGATCCTCAGATTGGTGTTTCGATCGTCGACGATAAAGACCAGTTGACCGTCCACGGTAAACCCCCCGGGCGGACGCGTCTCAGCCCTCGACTGTAAATATCGCGTATTTGGGGTTGAGTACAGAGAGGAGGTGTGCAGCCGGCGCTTTGCCGCCGCGGCCGCATGGAAAGGCGGGGGGCGGCAGCAAAAATCCCTCTCTTCCGGGGCTTTGCCGGCGTCGCGAAGGAGCGCCCTGCCGAGGCCACCGGCGGTCGGCGCGAATCGCGCAAGAGCGCGCCACTTTGCGCAGGGCGCCCTGCTCTTTCTTCCGCCGGCGCGCGGTGTATCATCGACAGGGAAAGCGCGCAGGGATGAGGGAGGACGCGAGGATGCGCAAATTCAAGACGCTAAAGCTCGAAGAGCGCGGCGAAGGCGTTCTCGTTCTGACCCTCGATCGGCCGGAAGTCGCAAACGCCCTCAACACCGAGATGGGGCGCGAGCTTCTCGCCTTTTTCGAGGAAATCCATGCCGCGCCCGCCGCCTCTCGCGCAATCGTCCTCACCGGATCGGGCGAAAGGGCTTTTTGCGCCGGAGCCGATCTCAAGGAAAGAAACGGCATGAGCGACAAGGACTGGCAAGATCAGCATCTCTTGTTCGAACGCATGATGAGAGCCCTCCTCTTCTGCCCGCTGCCGGTGATCGCCGCCGTCAACGGCGCGGCTTATGCGGGGGGCTGCGAACTCGCTCTCGCCTGCGATTTCATCTACGCCTCCGAAAACGCCCGTTTTGCCTTGACCGAGGTGACGCTCGGGATCATGCCGGGAGCGGGAGGGACGCAAAACCTGGCGCGCGCGGTCGGCGAGAGGCGGGCGAAAGAGATCATCCTTTCGGGGCGGCCTTTCGGCGCGGTCGACGCCTATGAATGGGGCATGGTCAACCGCCTCGCCGCGCCCGCAAGTCTGCTCGAAGAGGCGCTCGAAGCCGCAGGCCGCATCGCCGAGAACGCCCCGATCTCGGTGCGCCAGGCAAAGCATGCGATCCATTTCGGCCTCGGGATGGATCTTTATTCCGGCATGATGTTCGAGATCGAGGCTTATAACCGCATGGTCCCGACCGAGGATCGACGCGAAGGGATCCGCGCCTTTAACGAAAAGAGAAAACCGCAATGGAAAGGGCGCTGAAAGGCCACTCGAAAGCGCGCGAAGGGGGAGAGGCGGGCGCGCGCCCTCAGAGCGAAGCGGCCGCGAAAGCCCCTTCGAAGCCTCTCCTTTCCCGCTCTCGCACGGTCCCCAATAAGAAGGAGCGGCCGGCGCAAAAAGGCAGGGTTCACCGCGCCAAATCGCGCGCCTGAAAGGCCGCCCTGCCGCTGCCGGAAAACCCGCAAAAGCGCGCCGCCCTAAAGCCGCTTGCCGGCCAATCCCGCCCCTTCCTATGATTGTTGCGGGAGCAACACGAAACTGGGAGAAGGCGATGAACGAAGAGGCGAAAAAGACGACTCTGAGGATGATCCCTTACGGCATCTATGTTCTGACCGCAGACGACGGCAAGGGAAATGTCGGCGCCGCGACCGTAAACTGGGTGACGCAGACCGCTTTCACCCCGCCGCTTCTTGCCGTCGGCGTCAAAAACGACAGCGGCGCCTACCAGATCATCAGAGAAAGCAAAACCTTTGCCCTCAACATGCTGGGCAAGGAACACAAAGGCTTGGCCTTTACGTTTTTCAAACCGACGAGGTTTGAGGAAGGCAAGCTTTCCGGCCAGATCATCAGAAAAGGGGTGAGCGGGGCGCCGATACTCGACGAGGCCGCAGCCGCGGTCGAATGCAAGGTGACAAACATCCTCGAAGAGGGCGATCACCATATCATCGTCGGTGAGGTGATCGAGGCGCATGTGCAAAAGCCGATACCCGGACGACCGGACTGCGCCATCCTCGAAATGAAGGAATTGGGGGAGAGTGTCTTTTACGGGGGCTAGATCGAAACCTTCCTCGGCCGCAGGCGAGGCGGCTCGGCGCGTTCGCAAAAGCCCGCCCCGGCCGCGAAGACGCTCCTTTCTTTTCGCCGCCTCGAAGGCGTTTATCCTGATCTGTCTTTGGGGCGTCATTCTGGGCGGCGGCGTTCTCGCCTATTTCGCCCTCACCCTTCCCGATCCGGAAAAGCCTTTGCCGGCGCGGTGGAAGCCCTCGATCGCGATCCTCGCCGCAAACGGGACGAAGATCGCGACCACCGGCGATCTTTACGGCCGCCCGCTTTCTCTTGGAGAGATGTCCCGCACTCTTCCGCAGGCGGTGATCGCCACCGAAGACCGGCGGTTTTACAGCAATTTCGGTTTGGACCCTTTGGGGATCCTGCGCGCCGCACTTGCCGATCTCTTTGCCGGGCGGATCGTCGAAGGCGGCAGCACGATCACCCAGCAACTCGCGAAGATCCTCTTTCTTTCGCCGCAACGGAACCTGGCGCGCAAGATCCGCGAAGCCCTTCTCGCGCTTTGGCTCGACTGGCACTTCAGCAAGAACCAGATCCTCGAGATCTATCTCAACCGGGTCTATCTCGGCGACGGCGCTTATGGGATCGATGCCGCCGCGCACCGTTATTTCGGAAAATCGGCAAAAGACCTAAGCCTTTACGAAAGCGCGCTGATCGCGGGCCTTCTGAAGGCGCCCGCTCGTTACAATCCCTTCCGCAACAGGGCGCTCTCGGCGGCGCGCACACGCCAGGTCCTCGCCAACATGGTCTCCGCCTCCTTTATCTCGGCGGCAGAAGCAAGAGCCGCCGAGCGGGCCGGGGCGGGCCTCGTCAAAGGCGCGAGGCGCCAAAGGGGGGCGCGCTATTTTGCCGACTGGGTCGCCGACCAGATCCCCGGCTTTATCGGCCCCGCGGATCAGGACCTTACCGTCACGACGACCCTCGATCCGAGGATGCAACGCGAAGCCGAAAGCGCGATCGCCTCGATCCTTGCCCGCTTCGGCGCAAAAGACGGGGTGAGCGAAGGCGCGCTCCTTGCGCTATCGCCCGATGGCGCAATAAGGGCGATGATCGGCGGGGCCGACTACGACAAAAGCCAGTTCAACCGCGCGACGGAAGCCGAAAGGCCGCCCGGTTCGGCGTTCAAGCCTTTTGTCTACCTCGCAGGGCTCGAAAGCGGGCTTTCCCCGGGAGACGATTTCTTCGACCAGCCGATCCGCATCGGCAATTGGAGCCCTCGCGATTACACGCGCCGGTATCTCGGCAGGGTGACGATGGCGCAGGGGCTCGAACAGTCGATCAATACGGTTTCGGTCGAGGTCGCGGAAAAAGCGGGGCTCGGCCATGTGATCGCTCTCGCCCGCAGGCTCGGGATCGACTCTCGCCTTCCCCTTCACCCGAGCATCGCTCTCGGCGCCGATGCGGTAAACCTTCTCGAACTCACTTCGGCTTATGCGCCTTTTGCCAATGGCGGCAAGGGCGTCGTCCCTTACGGGATTACGGAGATCCGCGACGGCAAAGGCCGGATCCTTTTCCGTCGCCAAGGTTCAAGTTTGGGCCGCGTCATCGCCCGCCCTTATCTCGCCCCGATGAATGCGATGCTCGGCGCCGTGTTGACCGAGGGAACCGGCAAAAGGGCTCGGTTGCCGGTTCCGGCGGCGGGCAAGACAGGCACCAGCGAAAAGTATCGCGACGCCTGGTTTATCGGTTACACGGCCGATCTCGTCGCCGGCGTGTGGTTCGGCAACGATAATGACGCGCCGATGAAAGGGGTGGTCGGAGGCAGCCTTCCGGCCGCGGCGTGGCGGCGCTTTATGGTTGCGGCAAGCCGCGGTTTGCCGGTTCTGCCTTTGCCGGGAGGCGCCCCTTCCGCAACCCCCGAGCCCTCTGCGGCGGCGCGCCCCGCGGGCGGGCTATTGGGGGGCTTTCTGCGCCTTTTCGGCGCTGCTGCGCCGCCCTTGCCGGCGCCGGGGCGGTAAAGGCGCCCCGCAGGACGGCGGAAGAACGCCGCTCTTCTCGGGGAGCCTTTGGTCCAGTTCCCCCTATAAAAGAGGGTCGAAACCGGTTCGCCTTTCTCAAAGCCGTCCGCGAACCGCGGCGAGACCGATTGGCGGGAGGGATTGAGCGATGTTGAAACGGGCGAGCCTCTTGGCGGCGCTGATCGCCGCTTCATTTTCTCTTTTCGGCGCAACCGGGAGGGCGCAGGCCTGCCCGGCGAGCGGCCTCAGCGGGACCTATATCCTAACCCTTACGGGTTGGGTGTCGCGCCACAAGCTTTCCGCAAGCGGTTATGTGAACGCGAGCGGCGGCAGCTTTAGCCGCGGATTTCTCACCTTCAGCCTCTCCGGGACGATCCGAACCGCCTCCCTTTCGGGGAGCTATACGGCGAACGCCTGCAGCGGTTCGGCCACCCTCGATCTTTCGAGCGGAGGCTCCGTCCACTTCAATTTTGACGTCAACGGCTCCGGGAACGCTTTCGTCGGCACCGAAACCGACGGCGGCACCGTCGTCACCGTCAAGGGCGAACTCTAGCCCGCATTTCTCACGCTGGAGAGCGGCTGCGTCGCGGCGCGCGGCCGGCAGGCCGTTGCCGGGCCCGCCGTCGCGTTCAGGATAAAGGCGAGAACGAGGCCGGAACCACCAGCATGTTCTCCTGCTTGACAAAAGAGCCGCGGGTGGCGGGCGGCCACAAGCCGGCGTTGCGCGCCTCTTCGCGTATGCGGAAGCGGTCGGCGGCGTCCTTATAAGCCCAGACGTGGATCCACTGGTTGAGGGGCCCGAGTTCGGTATAACCGCAAAAGGCGAGAGGCGACAGCTTGAGGCGGCCTTCGATCTTTTCCGACCAGCGCGCGATCACGTTCTCGGTCGCGCCC
>JAJYIC010000060.1 GCA_021790295.1 Pseudomonadota bacterium
CTCCCACCTGGTGGAGGAGCTGATAGGTCCTCTCGGCCGCGCGCAAGTCGCCGCCTTTGAGGCCGAGATCGGCGTCGACCACGCCGACGAGCGTCAGCATCGGGAAATGGTGGCCTTTAGCGACGATCTGGGTGCCGATCAGGACATCGTCGCGCCCCTCGATCATCCCCCTGGCGAGTTCGGCCGCCGCGCGCGGACCCGAAAGAACATCGCTCACCATGAGCGCGGTGCGCGCCTCGGGGAAAAGGGCCGCAACCTCTTCCTTCAAGCGTTCGACCCCCGGACCGCAGGGCGCAAGCGCGTCCTCGACGCGGCATTGCGGGCAGAAGGGGGGCAAAGGCTCGCCGTGCCCGCAGTGATGGCAAAGGAGTTGCCCTTTCGCGCGGTGGGCGACGAGCCAGGCCGTGCAATGGGGGCATTCGAAACGGTGGCCGCAGGCGCGGCAGAGCGTCAAAGGCGCATAGCCGCGCCGGTTGAGGAAGAGCAGTGTCTGCTCTCCGGCTTTGAGCCTTTCTTTCATCAGGGCGACAAGAGGGGGCGAAAGAAAGCGGCCCTTTTCGCACCGTTCCTGGCGCAGATCGATGAGGCGCACCGTGGGAAGGGAGGCTTCCTTCAGCCGGCGCGGCAGAAGGACGCGCTGGTAGCGGCCGCGGGCGAGGTTGACGGTGGTTTCGAGCGAAGGAGTCGCCGAAACGAGGACGATCGGGATTTTCGCCAATGAGGCGCGCAACACCGCCATGTCGCGCGCCTGGTAAGCGACCCCATCCTCCTGCTTGTAGGAAAGATCGTGCTCTTCATCGACGATGATGAGCCCGAGATCCCGGAACGGGAGGAAAAGCGCCGAGCGCGCGCCGACCACGACCCGGGCGCGCCCGCAAGCGAGCGCCCTCCACACTTCGCGCCGGCGGGCGCGGCCGACATCGGAGTGCCACTCGGCCGGCGCCACCCCGAAGCGGCTCTTAAAGCGTTCGAGCCATTGTGCGGAAAGGGCGATCTCCGGCAAAAGCACGAGCGCCTGCCGCCCCGCGGCAACAGCGGCGGCAAGGGCGGCGAAATAGGTTTCGGTCTTGCCGGAACCGGTGACGCCGTCGAGAAGGGTGACGGAAAAGGAGCCATTTTCGACCCGCGCGACGAGGCGCCCGGCCGCGCTCTCCTGGTCTGCGGACAAGACCGGCCCCGCAATGCGCCAATCGGGGAGGGGGAAATCGCCCGATTCGCGGCAAAGGAAGCGTTCTTCGAGAAGTCCCGCGGTAAGCAGGCGCCGCAAGACGCCCGCGCTCGCACCCGCTTCCTGCGCCAGTTCGGCCGCCGTCATCCCCTCCTTTTGCCGCGAGAGAGCAAGGACCCGGTTTTGCGCCGGAGACAGGCGCCTTCCTTCGCAAAGCGCGCTGAGGCCCTCTTGCGAAAGCGCCATCATGCGCTGCGGGCGAAGAGGAGAAAGCGCTTCAGGCGCGCTCATCGCCATGCGCAAGACCCTTCCCAAAGGGGCAAGCGTATAGGCGGCGACGCGGGTGATAAAACGGCGCAATTCCTCGCCGAGAGGCGGCGCCGCCACGACTTCGATCAGATGCTTTTGCCGCTCGATGGGCCAGCCGTCGCAGCCTTCATCCCAGACGACGCCGACCATCCGCCGCGATCCCAAAGGCACCCGCACAAAGCTTCCCGCTTTGGGCGCCCTTTGTCCTTCCGGAACCCGGTAGCAAAAGGGTTCGGCAAAGGGCAGAGGCAAAAGAACGCAGACCGAGCCGCCGGCTTCCCCGCCGGCCTTTAAGGCGGCAGGCCTTGTCGGATCGGCTGTCTGGGGGGGAACTGGCATGGCCTTGCCACATCGGCTACACTTTGCGCGCAAACCGCAAGGGGTAAAGGCCCTGCCGTGCCGCGTCTCGTCCGGGTTTTATAGTCGATGATCGCGCTTTTCCGCGCCGTTCTCTTTTCCCGCCCGCTCGGCCGCGCTCTAAAGGCCGGGAGCGAGCCTTCGTGACCGACCGCCCTCAAGACCAGCCGAAAACCGCCGCCGCAGAGCCTTTGCCTTGCGGCGCGCGCGAGGTTCTCTCTTATCTGCGCCAGAACCCCGACTTTCTCGAGTCGCATCCCGAAGCCTTGGCGCTGTTGCGGCCGCCCTCGCGCGAGCCCGGGGACAATCTCCTCGATTTCCAGCATTTTATGCTCTAGCGCCTGCGCCGCGAGCTCAGTCGCCTGGAAGGCCAGCAAAAGAGCCTCATATCGACGGGCCGCAGCAACCTCGCAAGCCAGTGCCGGGTGCACAAGGCGGTTCTGGCGATCATCCGCGCCAAAAGCTTCGAGCAGCTTTTGCAGATCGTCACCACCGATCTTGCCGTGCTTCTCGATGTCGATGCCGTCACCCTTGCGATCGAAACTGTGGCCGTGCCGGCAAGGCGGGTGCCGCTGGCGGGGATACGGCTTTTGAAGGCGGGAGCCGTCGACGCGCTGATCGGCCGCAACCGCCATGTGCTTCTGGCTTGCGGGATCGAGGGCGACCCGGTGCTTTATGGCGGCGCGGCGGGTCTCGTGCGCTCGCACGCTTTGTTGCGTCTTTCCCTTTCGGTCGAAGGGCCGAGCGGCCTCATCTGCATCGGAACCCGCCGTCCGGGAGCGTTTTATCCCGGGCTCGGAACGGAGCTTTTGGGCTTTCTCGCCCGCGCCCTCGAAATCACGATGGGGCAGTGGCTCGCACTCGGGCGCTAAAGGGAAGAGCGGGGCCGCCCTTTCCTGACCCGCAACAGGACGCGCCGGCAAAAAGCGCGGCCGAGGGCAGGAAGGCGCGCTTCGAAAGGCGGGCGGAGCCTCGCGCAAGGCGAAGTTTTCCGGCGCTTCCGGCGCCTCTTCCTCTTGCCCGTTTTCGCGCCGCCGAGGATCTTTCCGCGGCAATCGGCTTATGGATCGCCTTTCTCGCGGGCGAGCGGCGCGCTTCGGCGCACACGCTTTCTTCTTACGGGCGAGACCTCGCCTTTTTTCTCGATTTCCTCACCGCGCACGAAGGAGGCTTGCCGACCCTCGGCGCTATCGCCGCTCTTTCTCCCGCCGATTTCCGCGCCTTTCTCGCAAAGCGCGCGGGCGAAGGTCTCGCCCCTTCCTCCCTTGCCCGAACGCTTTCGGTGTTGCGCTCCTTTTTCCGCTTTCTCGAACGCCGCAGCCTCGCCTCGGCGCCGGCTCTTCATTTTCTGCGTTCGCCCAAAAGGAGGGCGAACCTGCCGCGGCCCCTTCTCGTCGAGGAAGCAAAGGCAACCCTTGCCGCCGATCCCGGGCGGGCGGCAAAGGAATGGATCGGGAAGCGCGACGCCGCGATCTTTGCCCTTCTTTACGGTTGTGGGCTGAGGCTTTCGGAGGCTCTCGGGCTTGCGCGCGGGGCGGCGCCTTTTGGCCGCAGCCTCCTCGTCACCGGCAAAGGCCGCAAGACGCGCGAACTTCCCGTCCTTCCCGTGGTGGAAAAAGCGGTCGCGGATTATCTCAGAGCCTGCCCTTTCGCGCTCGAAAGCGAAGGCCCGCTTTTTGTCGGCGCCCGCGGGGCGCCGTTGAATCCGCGGCTTGTCCAGCGGCAGATGGCGGCCTTGCGCGACCATCTCGCCCTTCCCGAAAGCGCCACCCCGCACGCCTTGCGCCACAGCTTTGCCACCCATCTTCTCGGCGCAGGCGCCGACCTGCGTGCGATCCAGGAGCTTTTGGGTCACAGCAGCCTTTCAACGACCCAGCGCTATACCGCCGTAGACAGCAAACGCCTCATCGGCGTTTATGAGGCCGCGCATCCGCGCGCAACAGACCGGGCGAGGGGAAAATGGCCTTGAAACCAATGGTTCTGCAATTCGGCATGGGAACCGATATCCGCGGGCGCGATTCGACAAAGGCGGCCGAGCGCGCGCTCAAGGACGCGCTTGCTCACAACGGGCTCGGCCTTTCGCGCGCTCTCGGCCTGCCGACGACAGCGTTAGAGGTCGAGGTACGGGTCGGCGTTCCGCGCCCTGAAACTGTGGACAAGAACGCCCTTCTCGCGCTCCTGCCGCATGTGAAGGGAAGCGTCGAGGTGGTGGAAGGCGGGCTCGAAATCGTTAACGAGGCCGGCAGCGATGCGACCCTTATCGCCAACGCCGCCGCCATCGTCCGCCTCGACGTCTAGAGAGAGAAAAAATATGACGGCAAAGCGAGTTCTTCTCGAAATGGGAAGCGGCAACGACCTCCATGGCGGCGATTATACAAAGGCCGCCTTGCGCGCGGTCGAGGATGCGATCCACCACAGTTCGCTCGCCCTTATCCGCTCATTAGGGCTCGACCCGGCGCGGATCGAAATCGAAGCGACGATCGGGGTGGCGCATCCCGAACGGGTCCACGCAGACAGGCTGAAGCGCGCCTTTCCTTATGGGACGGTCGCGGTCAAGGTGGTGAAAGGCGGCCTCGACGTCGCTTATGGCTGGGGGGAAGCCGCGGTCATCGCCAGCGCCGCGGTCGCTGTGCGCGTCGATCTTTCGGGGGTGGGCGGCTAAAGGCGCCTTCGCTCTTTGCGAAGAGGGCTTGCGCCCGGTCGAGGCGCGGGCAAGCCTTCAAGAGGCCGGCGCGCCGTCGCGCCAAGCCTCGGCGACCCATCCCTTTTCGTCGTAATCGGCCATGCAGCGATCGACGAGAGCCGTCATCTCTTCGAGGCTTCCGCTCCGCTTGGCCGCGGTCAGGGTTTGGATGCGGATGTCTTCGTGATTGCCCGCGTAATTGCGCTCGTAAAGTTCGTGGCGCCCGCCGAACTCGGTGCCGACGGCATCCCAAAGGAGTTTCATGATCTTGATCCTCTCCTTGTAGCCGATGCCGTAGGAACCGCGCACATACCGTTCGAGATAGGGGTCGATCGCGGGGTTCTGAAAATCGCGGGCCGAAGAGGGAAGATAGATGAGGGAAGAGGCGACGATCTTCTCGATGATCTCGCGGATGCGCGAATAGGCGTCGGGGGCAAAGACGCGGTAGGAAAGCGCCGCTTGAAGATTGGGAAGAACCGCCTCGCCGACCCAAGGCTGCGGGCTTGCCGCCATGCACTCCGAAAGCGACCAGAAAAGGTTGCGCCAGGCGACGATCTCGCCGAGGAGCGCCTGATTGCCGCGGAATTCGTCGCCTCCCGCGGCACGAAGGGCGCGCGCGACCAGCCCCGCGATAAAGTCGAGCTTGACCGCAAAACGCGTGCAGCCCTGAAAGCAGAAGCCGTTCAAAAATCCGGAACGCGGATAGAAGCTGAGGATCTTTTCTGTGTCGCGGTGGACGAGAACGTTCTCCCAAGGAATGAGGACCTTGTCGAGAATGAAGATGGCGTCGTTTTCATCGAAACGGGAAGAGAGAGGATAATCGAAAGGCGTGCCGAGGCGAGTGGCGATCTCTTCGTAAGAATTGCGGCAGATGAGCTTCACCCCGGGCGCGTCCATCGGCAGGATGAACATGATCGCAAGATCGGGGTCGCTCGTTGCCGTTGCCGCATTCTGGCCGAGGAAATTGTAATGGGTAAGGGCGGCCGAGGTGGCCACGACCTTTGCTCCCGAAACGACGACCCCGGCGCCCGTTTCGCGTTCGATGGTGACGTAAACGTCCTTGATCTCGCTGGTCGGGCGGCCGCGATCGACCGGAGGGTTGACGATCGCGTGGTTCATGAAAAGGACGGCTTCCTGGACGCGGCGGTACCAGGCGCGGGCGTTCCCGGCAAACTGGCCGTAATAATCGGCGTTGGCGCCGAGAGTGTTCATCAGGGAGGCTTTGTAGTCGGGGGTGCGCCCCATCCAGCCGTAGCTGAGACGCGCCCATTCGGCGATCGCCTGCCGTTGCGCCAAAAGCTCTTCGCGCGAATGCGCGGCGCGGAAAAAACGGTGCGTATAGCCGCCCGAACCGGTATCGGTCGGCACCGTCAAAAGAGGGCGGGTTCGGGGATCGTGGAGGGCGTCGTAAAGCCGCGCGATCGATCGGACGGAATTGCGGAAGGCGGGATGCGTCGTGACGTCGGCGACCCTTTCGCCGTCGATGTAAACCTCGCGCCCGTCGCGCAGGCTGTCGATGTATTCGGCCCCGGTAAAGGGGCGTAAGGGGTCGGTGATCTTTTCTTCCGGCAGCATCTTCAGCCCTCCCGAGGTGTGTCCGCCCGCGGCAAAAAACGGCGCCTCTTTTGTCCCTTTTGGGGGGTCGCGGGCGAGAACGGCAAGCCGCGCCGCGATCTCTTCGGGCACCCTCAGTTCGCCTTTCAAATAGCGGTAAAGGCTTGTCCGTCCGACGCCGAGAAAAGAGGCCGCCGCCTTTTTCCAGCGCCTGCCAAAGCGCGGTTGAAAAAGCCTTTCGCAGTTTTCGGCAAAGGCGCGGCTGTGTTCCATTTGTTCCAAACGTGAGTGGAACACATGGAACAGGTCTTGTCGAGCGTCTTTTGCGGCGCCTCTCGCAAAAGAGGACGTTGCAATTCCCGGCGCCGCCCTAAAGAACGTCCGGATCAGAAAGAGAGCTTTACCTTCGATAGGAATGTCGAATAAAAATAAAGTTCGGCGTCGAGCGCAAGTTTGACGGTTTCGGCGCGGCGGAAACCATGCTGTTCACCCGAGAATAGCAAATAGAGAACCGGTATTCCATTTGCCTTAAGTGCATTTGCCATCGATTCTGCCTGATCCGCAGGGACGACCGCATCTTCCGAACCTTGGAAAAAGGCAACGGGAACCTTGACGCGCCCTGCGGCATAAAGAGGAGAGCGTTCGCGGTAAACCGCGCGCTGCCCGGGATAGGGGCCGATGAGACCGTCGAGATAGCGGCTTTCGAATTTGTGGGTCTCCTTGCCGAGCGCTGCGAGATCGCCGATCCCGTAATAGCTCGCCCCGGCGGCGAAAACGTCGTGAAAGGTCAAAGCCGCAAGCGCCGTAAAACCGCCGGCGCTGCCGCCGCGGATCGCCATCCGATCCTTGTCGACGAGATAGAGCGACGCGAGGTGGCGAGCGGCATTGACGCAATCCGCGACATCGACGACCCCCCAGTTCTCGCGCAAACGCTGGCGATAGGCGCGCCCGTAACCGCTGCTGCCGCCGTAATTGACGTCGAGAAAGGCAAAACCGCGGCTCGTCCAGAACTGGACCGTCCAATCGAGAGTGGCCGAGGCGGCGCCGGTCGGGCCGCCGTGAGCGCGCAGGATGAGGGGAGGCAATTCGCCCGAAGGAGCGGCGGAATCGCGATTTTTTGGCGGATAGAAGAAGGCGAAGGAGGAAAGCCCGCCTTCGCTTGGAAAGGTGATCGGTTGCGGCTCAGAAAGATACCCGGCAAAAGCCTCAGGGTCTTGCGCGCTTGCGCTTTTGAGGATCAGGGTTTCTCCGGACAGGGCGGAAAGCCTGGCGATCGCGGGAAAATTGAAAGCCGAGCCGCCGCGGAAATAGACCGCTTCGCCATCGGCTGAAAGCGAGGAGATCTCGGAAAAAGGCGTAGGGAGCGTCCTCTGTTGAAGGGTTTCGAGATCGATCGCCGCCAGTTGCGAAAGCCCCTCTTTCTGGAACGAGCAATAAAGGAGTCGGGGCGAAGAAAAGGCATAGCTCGCGCCGCGAAAGGTCCAGGCCGGGCGTCCGAATTCGGCCTCGAAAGGGAAGATCGGTTCGATTTTCCCCTCTCTTTCCCGGTAAAGGTTCCACCACCCGCGCTCATCCGAAAGAAAATAGAGTTCGCCCGCGGGAGACCATCTGGGTTCGAGGATCGACACCGCTTCCCCTCCCGCGACCTCCCGCTTTTGCGCGATCGCTCCGCCGGCGCCAAGGCGGCCGAGCAGGAGCCTTGTACCGTCCCAAGGCATGTGGGGGTGGTCCCATTCCAGCCAGGCGAGGCTCATGCCATCAGGCGAAAGCCGCGGCGCGGCATAGAAATCGCTGCCGCGCACAAGAACGCTTTGCCGCCCTTTGCCGTCGATCGAAAGCGCGACGAGCGTGTTTTCGGGCGGCTTTCCTCCTGCGAAATGCTCTTCGCGCACGGCGATGAGGCGCCTGCGCCCCTGGTCGAAAACCGCGTCGGCATAACGTAACGCGCGGCTCTCTTTCGGCTCTTCCGTGATCGCTTTTGGAGGCGCGCCTTCTTCCTGGCGGTAAAGGCGCTGGTCGCGGTCGTTCGAAAAATAGACGACCCCTTGGGTGGCGAGATACGCGCCCCCGCCATATTCGTGAACCCGCGTCCTGACGTTGAAAGGGTTTTCGCCGGCGCGGGCGGGCGGGGTCACGTCTTTCGTTTCGCCAGAGGCCCTGCGGCGCACCACGACCGCGCGGCCGCCTTCTCCGGGCCGCGTTTCGAGCCAGTAAAGAGAGTCCCCGTCTTGGGCGATTTCGCCGAGACCGACCGCCGCAGAAGCGGCGAGATCGGAAGTGATCGGCGAAGACCATGAGCCGAAAGGGGCGATCTCGGGCATGGGCTCAGACCCGAACGCTTGCGACCGACCGTCCCCGCAAAGGGCGGCAGAACCGGCAAAAAAGAACGAGCCTGCCGCGGATGATCTTCTGATCCGCCATTTTTCCCTTCCTTCATCTCGAGCGGGCGCGCCCGCTCGATATTCTCCCTCTGCTAAGGGCGCCAGCAAGCGCTTCGAGCAAGAGCCACGATGAGGAATCGCGGGCAAACAGGCCGCCTTTCGGCGGCGGGCGATCGCGCAAACTTGCGCAAGGCCGCGAAAGGGATGGCCGCCCTACTCGATGCGCCCTATGCTTTGCGGTAAAGATGGGAGCTTCAAGGTGAAAGGTTTCGGCCTCGGCGAGCCTCTGCGGCGGCTCGAAGACCGCCGCTTCCTTTTGGGCCGCGGCCGTTATACGGACGACATAAACCGCCCCTATGAGGCCTTTGCGGTGATGCTGCGTTCCCCTCATGCGCATGCCGCGATCGGCAGCATAGAACCCGCAGAGGCTCTCGCGCTCCCCGGGGTCCTCGCCGTTTATACGGGGGATGATCTGGCGCTCGACGGCCTCGGCACGATCCCTTGTCTCACCGAACTCGAAAACCGCGACGGCTCGCGCCCCGTCTATCCGCCGCGCCCGGCGCTGGCGCGGGGGCGCGTGCGCCATGTCGGCGACGCGGTGGCGATGGTCGTCGCTTCGAGCGTTGACGCGGCGCGCGAGGCCGCCGAAAGGGTGGCAATCCGCTACGAGCCTTTGCCCGCGGTGATCGAGTGCGAAAGCGCGCTGCGGCCCGGAGCCGCGCTCGTCTGGGAGGAAGCGCCGCAAAACCTCGCTTTCGATTGGCAGGTGGGCGATTTGGCAGAGGTCGAACGCGCCTTTGCCGGCGCGCGCCACCGGGTCGCCGCCACCCTTTCGAACAACCGCGTCGTCGCCAATTCCCTCGAGCCGCGCGCGGCGATCGGCGAATACGACAAAGGCGAAGGGTCCTTCACCCTTTGGAGTTCGACCCAGGGCTCGCATTTCCTGCGCGGCCTTCTCGCCGAATCGATCTTCAAGGTCGCGGAAAACCGCATCCGCGTCGTCACCCCCGATGTCGGCGGCGGTTTCGGGATGAAGCTTTTTCTTTATCCCGAGCACATCCTGGTTTTGTGGGCGGCGCGAAAGCTCGGCCGGCCCGTCAAATGGACGGCGGAGCGTTCCGAGGCTTTTGTCAGCGACACCCAAGGCCGCGACAATGTGACAAGGCTCGAACTGGCGCTCGACGAAGAGTTGCGGTTTCTCGCCCTCAAGGTCGAGACGATCGCCGCCATGGGCGCCTATCTTTCGAACTTCGCGCCCGAGATCCCGACCCTTTCGGGGGCGGTGATGCTCTCCGGCGTCTATCGTTTGCCGGCCATCCATGTCGGGGTGAAAGGTGTCTTTACCCATACCGTTCCGGTCGACGCCTATCGCGGCGCCGGCCGTCCCGAGGCCGCTTACGCGCTCGAACGGCTGATCGACATCGCCGCCGGCCGCCTTGGCGTCGAGGCTGCCGAACTGCGCCGGCGCAACTTTATCCCCCCCGAAGCGATGCCGTATCGCACGCCTTTGGGGCTTACCTATGACAGCGGCGCCTTTAGACGCAACATGGAAGAGGCTCTCGCCGCCGCAGATCTCGATGGCCTTCCGGCGCGGCGCGAAGAGGCGCTCAGACGCGGGCGCGCTTTGGGGCAGGGTTTTGCCGTTTACATCGAACAGAGCGCAGGGGGGTCCGACGAATTCGCCGAGCTGCGCTTCGATCCGAGCGGCACGGCTTCGGCGCTCTTAGGAACCCAGTCTTCGGGCCAGGGACA
>JAJYIC010000061.1:0-1353 GCA_021790295.1 Pseudomonadota bacterium
TTCCGATCTGCAGGATGGCGTAGGAATGGAACCCCTCGGGGATGCCGAGCGCCTCCTCGCTTTCCTTCTCGTAAAGAAGGTGGCGCGTCGTCAGCGTCGTTCCGAGCCCCAAGGCGCGCGCCGCAAGGAGCATGTTCTGCACCGCGGGGTAGATCGATGAGCCGGAGGTGCGGTTCGGATGGCCGCCGTCTTCGAGGCAGGCGACGATCCACACCGGAGCCTCATGGAAATGATCGGTCAAATATTGGATGGCGGCGTGCTGACGCTCATAACGCTCGGCCGAGACCCCGGGCGGCGGCGCGCTTACTCGATACCGCGGTCCGACGATCTCGTCCAATGCCCGTTTGTAATAGACCTGGACGCGCTTTTTTGTCTCCCTGTCCTTGATCACGAGAAAGCGCCAGCGCTGGGTATTGCCCCCCGTTGCCGCGCATTGTCCGGCGAGGAGGATGCGGAGGATCAGTTCGTCGGGAACGGGGTCCGGTTTGAGGCGGCGCATGGCCCGCGTCGTCTCGATGATCGCAAAGAGATCCGATCCTTCTGCCATCGCCTTTTCCCTTTCGCTCCCGAATTTGCGCCGGCGCGGTTCGCTTGACCCCTCGCCCGGCGAATTCTTTCAGCTGCGGCCGAAGATGTCGTTGAAAAGCTGGGTCCCGACGGCGCCGGCGACCCCTCCCGCCGCCGCCGCGCCGGCCTCGCCGCGGCCGAGATAAGGGGCAAGCGCATGGGCAAAGCCGGGAACGGTGAGGCTTTGCAGCCACACTTTTCCCGGTCCCGTAAGGCGCGCCATGAAAAGGCCGTCGCCGCCGAAAAGCGCGTTCCTGATCCCCCTCATGAGGACGATGTCGAAGCCGACCGTATCCTCGAACATGCCGACATGGCCGGGATGAACCTTGATCGACGTGCCGGCGGGAAGATCGTAGACGACACATTCGCCGCCGAGTTCGACAAAAGCCGAACAAGGCCCCGTAAGCTTTTGCAAGATGAAGCCGTCGCCGCCGAAAAGGCCGGAACCGAGCGAACGCTGCAAGCCGACCGAAAGCCCGACCCCTTGGCTCGCGCAGAGAAAGCCGTGACGGTGGATCATGTAGCTGCGCCCGGGGGCGACCTCGACGGGGAGGATGGTGCCCGGCACCTTTGCCGCAAAAGCGACAAAGCCGGGGCCGCCTTCGGGCCAGTATTCGGTCAGGAACAATCCCCCGCCCGAAAGCATCCGCCCGACCACCCCCAGAAACGAGCGCGCCCCCGCGGTCTGGGTCGAGGTGCGCAGCATGACGTTGTCGCTCATCCAGGAGAATTCTCCGGGCTCGGCAACGATGACCTCGCGCTCTTCGAGGCCGAGTTGGAGCACCG
>JAJYIC010000061.1:1363-10201 GCA_021790295.1 Pseudomonadota bacterium
AAGAGTGGTGCCGTCGATCTTCGTTTGCATGAGGTCCCTCTTGCCGCGGGTGGTTGGGGGCGTTGGCGGGCTTTGCCTCTACCGCAAAAGCGCCTTGCCTTTCAGGAGCGCTTTCTCCTTGTCGCCCACCCCCAAAAGGCTAAACCGCGGCGCAAGGCGGTTCAAGCGCGTGTTGCCGGATCGCGATCCGCTGCTGGAAGGTCGGGTTTCGAGCCTTTCCGCCCAACCCCTTGCCGCCGCCTTTCTCCCTTCGGCCGCGCCCCGCCCGGCGCGCGAAAAGGGCCTTATCCTACGGCTTCTTTCGCAGACAGAAGGCGGCAAGATCGCCTATCTTTGGCGCTCCTTTGATCGATTATTTTCGAGGAACGCATGCAGATCGGTTTCAACCTGCCGCTTTCCGGCCCTCTCGCCAAGCCGCAGATCATGGCCCGGATCGCCCGCGAAGGCGAGGCCATGGGCTGCGATTACCTCACCCTCACCGACCATGTCGTCCTCCCCGATGTCGAAAACCCGGGTTATCCCTATTCCGAAAGCGGAGAGTTTTTCGGGCAAGCGCCCGCCTCGCGGCACGAGCAGTTGACCGCCGCCGCCTTTCTTGCAGCAAAGACCTTGCGCCTTCGCCTCGTCACCGCGGTCATGGTGGTGCCCTATCGTCCGCCCGTGCTCGCCGCCAAGATGCTGGCGACGATCGACGTTCTTTCGCAAGGGCGCCTTGTCCTCGGCATCGGCGCGGGCTGGCTCAAACCCGAATTCGAGGCTTTGGGCGCGGCTTCTTTTGCCGAACGCGGGCGGGTGACCGATGAATATATCGCCGCCTTTCGCGCCTTGTGGAGCGAAGAGGCGCCGGCTTTCGCGGGGCGCCACGTCGCCTTCGACAACATCCTTTTTGCGCCGAAGCCCGTGCAAAAAGGGGGTCCGCCGATCTGGGTAGGGGGCGAAAGCGGCCCTGCGCTTCGCCGCGCCGCGCTTTTGGGCGACGCCTGGTACCCGATCGGCAGCAACAACCGGCACCTTCTCGATACCATGCCGCGCTACCGCGCCGGCCTCGAAAGGCTCAAAGGCTTGGCTCGCGAAGCCGGGCGCGAGCCGGGCGAAGTCGGCCTTTGCTACCGCATCAAACGTTATGGCGAAAGGCTTGCCGAAAAAGCCTCGGACGGCAACCGCCGGCTTTTTTCCGGAAGCGCCGCCGACCTCGCCGCCGATCTCAAGGAGCTTCGCAACCTCGGCGTCGGCGCCATCGACATCGACATCGAACGCGAGGACGAAAACGCCTCTCTCGCCGCTCTCCGCCTATTCCTCGACGGCGTCTGGTCGCGCCTCTGAGGCGCCTCATTCGCCAACCGCAAAGGGGCGGCCGCAGCGCGCGCCGTCGAGCTTTTTCGTCATGCAAAAGCGCGTATGGCCCGGCGGTTCGCAATCGAGCCGCCCGAGAACCTCGTAACCGTGGTCGAGGTAGAATTGCGGCGCCTGGAAGTCGGCCGTAAAGAGAACCGCCCGGCTGCAGCCGCGCCGCGCCGCCTCTTTTTCCGCCAAAGCGATGATGCGCCCGCCGAGCCCTTGCCCGCGCAAGCCTTCGGGCAGAAAAAAGCGATCGATGTAAAATAGGCCGAAGGAGGTGCGCCCCAAAAGGCCTCCGACCGCCACTTCCTTTCCCTCGACGAGCTTGCGGGCGAGAATGGCGAGAGGGCGGGCGTCGCGGTAGCCGATTTTCGCCAGGGCGTGGTCGCGCAAGCCTTTTGCGATTACCGCCTGCGCCGCTTCTTCCGGCGCATCGGTGAGGGTGAGAGCGAGGGCGGGTTCGCGCGTTTGCGTCATTTCGGTCTCTGCCTTTCGCCGCGCTTTCCGGGGATTGCGCGACGGGACCGCTCGATTGCGGCAGGAACAACGGGAATAAGGATTGCGGGCTGCGATTTCGGCCGCGGCGGGCGAGACCGCCTCTGCCGCGCTTGTTGCGATCGAGGCCTTGCGAGGAATCGCTCAGCCGGTTTCCATCGGCAGGCTCGGATCGATCGCCCATTCGCTCAAGGAAGCGTCGTAAATCTTCACCTCGCGATGGCCGAGAAGGGTGAGAACAAAAGCGTCGGCGCTTGCCGCGATGCCGCCGCCGCAATAGGCGAGGACGGGCTTGTCGAGGGCGCCCGAGGAGGCAAAGCGCCGCCTCAACTCTGGCGCCGGCAAAAGCGCGCCGGTCTGAGGATCGTAAAGCTCGGCCGCCGGAACATTGAGGCTGCCTTTGATCCGCCCCGGGCGCCCGTAGCGCGTGCCGCCGGTTCCTGCATGCTGCTGCGGCAAAAGGGCGTTCAAGATACAGACGGCGTTGTCGCCGAGCGCGCGCAAGACGTCGTCCTTGCCGGCCATCAAAGGGCGTATTTCGCGAATTGGAAACTCGCGCTTGGGGCGCGCGCGCCCGGCTCCGGTTTCGACCGGCCTATTTTCGGCCGCCCATTTGCCAAAACCGCCGTTCAACACCCGCGCGTTGTCGAAGCCGTAGACGCGCAAAAGCCACCACACCCGCGTCGCCCACCAGGGATTGGCGCTGCTGTAAAGAACGATGCGGCTCGAGCCGCCGGCGCCCAAACGCCCCATCGCCGCGGCAAAGCTTTCCGCGTCGGGCAGCATGAAGCGAAACCGGCTTTTGCTGTCCGAGAGATCCCTTTGCAGATCGACGAATTGCGCCCCGGGAATGTGCCCCTTTTCGAAATCGGCCCGCGCCGGGACGACCTTGTAGACGATCTCGGGATCGGGGATGAGGTGGGTGGTCGGATCGAGAAGGACGAGTTCGGGGTCGCCGAGACTTTCTTCGAGTTCTGCGGTCTCGATCAGGAATTCCGGATGGATAAAGCCGCCGCCAGCCGTCATGGCGTCCCTTTCCTTTTGCCCGAAGGGTCATTCTAGCCGCCCGCCTTCGCCGCGAGAAGAGACCTTCGCTCCTCCCCGCCGCGGCCTTTATAGTGAGGAAAGCGTCAGCGCAGGCAGAAAAGGAGAGCCAAGGTGGATCTCGATCTCAAAGGGAAAAAGGCGGTCGTTACCGGCGGCAGCCGCGGCATAGGCCGGGCGATTGCACTAACCCTCGCCGAAGAGGGGTGCGATGTGGCGATCTGCGCGCGCGGGCGCGAAGGAGTCGAAGAAGCGCTCGCCGCGCTTCGCAAAAGCGGGGTGAAAGCGTTCGGGCAAGCGCTCGACGTCGCCGATCTTAAGGCCTTGCGCGCCTTTGTGGCGGCGGCGGCGCGCGACCAGGGCGGCCTCGACATTTTTGTCGCCAATGTCAGCGCCTTCGGCATGGGGATGGACGACGAATCCTGGAGGCAAAGCCTCGACATCGACGTCATGGCGACCGTTGCCGGGGTCGAAGCGGCGATTCCCTTTCTCGAACGCTCGCCCGCCGGCGCGATCATCGTCATCGGTACGGTCGGAGCAGTCGAGGTCGCCGGGCCGATGCGGCCTTACGCCGCCGTCAAGGCGGCGCTCGTCCCTTATGTCAAGGCGCTCGGGCGCAATCTCGCGGCAAAGGGCGTGCGCGCCAACATGGTTTCGCCCGGGAACGTCTATTTCAAAGGCGGGGTTTGGCATCGCACCGAGGAAAAAAACCCGGAAGTTTTCAAGGCCGTTCTTGCCCGCAATCCGACAGGCCGCATGGGCAGCCCGCAAGAGGTGGCCAACGCCGCCGTCTTTCTCGCCAGCCCGCGCGCGAGCTTTATCACCGGAACCAATCTCATCGTCGACGGCGCGCTGACGCAAAGGGTCCAGTTCTGAGGCGCAGCACCGGGAAGAGCGCGATCGGCGCTTTTCTTGCGCGCGCCAAGGCACCATCATCGCCGCATTCGCAGTCAAGGAGAAACGCGATGGGAAAGCGTGTTCGGGGGCTTTTTTGCGGCCTTGCCGCGTTGCTGCTGGTTTCGGTTGCCGGGGCGGCTTTGGCGCAGCCGATGCCGACCAATCCGGTCGCCCGGGCGAATATCCGGCAGAGCAGGCGCTATTCGGGCCTTTTGCGCAGCGACGCCTGGTTCCGCAACAAACGCATCGAAAAGGAATGCGGGCCCATCACCGATCCCGCCCTCCATGCCGAGTGCGTTGCCTCTTTCCCGCCGGCTCCTAAAGCGGCGCCGGCGGCGCACTGAAAAGCGGCCAGGATCGGCGCCCGAAAGGGGCGGCAAACCCGCGCCCCGGCCTTGACGGAGCCTTGGGCAAAGCCCTCTCTCTGGAGGCGGCCGTCCCCGTCAGACCCCTTATGACGAGGTTGCAAGGCTCAAGAGCCGGGTCGGCTCTTATAAATGCCTCGTCATAAAGGCTTCGCGGACTGCCTCATCCCCGGCCGATCCCGATATACGCTCGTGCATCTCGTGCAAAATTGGCGGGTCCAGAAACCCGCCGTCTCGACCAAGGGCGGTCTCGTCGTCTCCCAGAACGCCGTGGCCGCGAGGATCGGCGCCGAGGCTCTCGGCAACGGCGGCAATGCCGTCGACGCCGTCCTTGCCACCGCTTTCGCCCTTGCCGCGCTCGAACCGTGGAATAGCGGTCTCGGCGGAATGGGCTTTCTCGTCGCCGAACTTGCCGGAGCCGCGAACGCCGAGGTCGTCGATTTCGGGCCGCTTTCCCCTCGCGCTCTCGATCCCCGCGCCTATCCTTTGACGGGGCGGGTAAAAAGCGGGCTTTTCACCTGGCCCGAGGTCGAAGGCGATCGCAACATCCACGGGCCTCTTTCCTTCGCCGTTCCGAGCGCCGTCAGAGGCTATGCCTTGGCCTCGGAGCGGTTGGGGCGCCTTTCCTGGCGCGACCTCGTCACTCCTGCCGCGCGTCTTGCCGCCCGCGGCCTTCCGCTCGACTGGTTTACGACCCTCAAGATCGCTTACGCCGCCGCCGACCTCCGCCGTTACGAGGAAAGCCGGCGGATCTATCTGGCGGACGGCCTTCCGCCTTGCGCGCCGCCCGAAGGGGAGACGCCGAGGCGCTCTTTGGGGCGCCTCGCCATGACCCTCGAACGGCTCGCGCGCGAAGGGGCGGAGGATTTTTACAAAGGCGAGATCGCGGCCGCGATCCTCGCCGATGTGGGCGCGGCGGGAGGGGTCCTTTCAGCCGAAGATTTGGCCCTTTGCGAAGCGCGCATCCGCGCTCCGCTCGAAGTCGCCTACCGCGGCGCGCGGCTGAAGACGCCCGCCGGGATGACCGCGGGAGGAAGCTTCGCGCAGGTTCTCTCAGCACTGTCGCCGCAGCACCTCGGCGCTTCTCCGGATGCGCGGTATTTCACCGCTCTCTTGGCCGCTCTCCAGAGCGTTTACGCCCGAAGGCTCGAAACGGAAGGCGAAGGCGAAATCGGCGCGCAGACTTCGACCACTCACATCACGGCCGTCGACCGCGAGGGCGGGATCGCCGCCTTGACGACCACCCTTTTGTCGACCTTCGGCAGCCGTTTTGTCCTGCCGCAAACTGGCATCCTGATGAACAACGGCATCCTTTGGTTCGACCCTCGTCCCGGCCGGCCCAATTCGATCGCGCCGAACAAACGCGCCCTCACCAACATCTGCCCCGTGATCGGTTCGCGCGAGGGACGGCCGTTTTTCGCCATCGGCGCCTCTGGAGGGCGGCGGATCCTTCCCGCCGTCTTGCAGATCGCGAGCTTTATCGTCGATTTCGGCATGGACGCCGAACGGGCGGCGCATCATCCGCGGGTCGATTATTCGGGAGGCGAAGAGATCCTGATCGATCGCCGCCTCGCTGCCGAGACCCTCGCCGCGCTCGAACGCCTTCCCGGCGCGCGAGCGGTCGAGCACACGGTCCTGCCGGTGCGTTTTGCCTGCCCGAATTTCATCGTCCGCGGCCAAGACGGGCTTAATGCCGGGATCGCGGACGCCCTTTCGCCTTCCTCCGGAGCGGCCGCCGAGCCTTCTTTCGAGGAAGTGCGGCAGTGAGGCGGCGTTTGCGGCTTAAGCGCCCTTTGCGCGGCCGCTTTGCCGCCGGCCGGATGGGAATGGCCCTCTTCTTCCCCTTTATCCTTCGACGAGAGAGCAATGAATGATGCCGAGCCCGAACGGCAGGTGAAGACCCCCGTGCGCCCGCGCGACGCCGCCGCGCTGATCCTCGTGCGCGGAGAGGGGCGCGACCTCGAGGTTCTCCTTGGCCGCCGTTTGCCGCATTTGCGTTTCCTGCCGGGGGTCTATGTGTTTCCGGGCGGCTCGATCGACCCTTTGGATCGCCGTCCTTGGGGGATCGAAAAGGAAAGCGGGGCTTTGCCGCCGCGGCTTTTGCGTTCGGCCCGCGCCGCCTTGCGCGAGACCTGGGAGGAAACCGGGGTTCTGATCGGCCGCCCCGCCGCGCCTCCTCCCGGCGCCCTGGGATCGAGCGCGATCGAGCGCGCCTATCGCGAGGAAAAGCTCGCCGCGCCGATGGATGTCCTTCTTTATGTCGGACGCGCGATCACGCCCTCGTTTTCGGCGCGGCGCTTCAACACCCGTTTTTTCCTGGCCGAAGGCGATCATGCTTTCGGCGAGCCCAAGGCGAGCGCCGAACTCGAAGACGTGGGCTGGCACCCGATCGGCAGGCGCCCGCCCGAACCGTTGCGCGAGGTGACGCGCTTTATGCTCGCCCGCGCTCTGGCGCTGCGCGAGGGAACGGCGCCCACGCAGCCGCCGCTTTTTTACTGGTCGAAAGGCCGGCGCATCCGCGTCTGCCGCGAAGGGCTCTATCCCTCCGCCGCGCTCTGACCGGCGCCGATCTTATTCGCCCTCGGGCACCCCGCGTTCGAGTTCGGCAAGCCACACGGCAGCCTTCGAGTCCGAAGGCGCGCGCCAGTCGCCGCGCGGGGAAAGAGACCCTCCGGAGGAGATTTTCGGTCCGTTCGGAAGAGCCGAGCGTTTGAACTGGCTCAATTCGAAAAAGCGCAAAAGGAACACGCCAAGCCAGCCTTTAATCTCAGAGAGCCCATACGCTCGGCGCGCGTTTTCCGGGGTGTTGGCGGGCCAGGCGCCGCGTTCCGAGTCTCTCCAGGCGTTCCACGCCAGATAGGCGATCTTCGAAGGAGAAAAACCGTAACGGGTCGCGTAATAAAGATTGAAATCCTGGAGCGCATAAGGGCCGACCACGCTTTCGGTCGATTGGATCGTTCCCCCTTCCCCGGGAGGCACGAGTTCCGGGGAAATCTCGGTGCCGAGGATGTCGTAAAGGACCTTCGCCGCCTCTTCGCCAAGCTCTCCCGAAGCGGCGACAAAACGGATCAGGTGCTGGATCAGGGTCTTCGCCACCGAAGCGTTGGGGTTGTAATGAGACATCTGGTCGCCGACCCCATAGGTGCACCAGCCGAGGGCAAGTTCGGAGAGATCGCCCGTGCCGACGACCAGGGCCTTGTTCCGATTTGCGAGGCGAAAGAGATAATCGGTGCGAAGCCCGGCCTGGACATTCTCGTAAGTGACGTCATAAACCGCTTGCCCTTTTGCGGCGGGGTGTCCGATGTCCTCCAGCATCAGCGAGGCGGCGGGGCGTATGTCGATTTCGCCGCCGCCGACCTTGAGCGCGCGGATCAGCCGCAAGGCGTTTTCCCGGGTCGCCTTACTGGTGGCAAAACCGGGAAGGGTGTAGGCGAGAACCCCTTTGCGCGGCAGGCCGAGATGGTCCATGGCGCGCGCGCATACGATCAGGGCCTCGGTCGAATCGAGCCCTCCCGAAACCCCGATCACGAGCCTTTCGAGGCCTGTCGCCTTCAATCTTTGCGCCAGGCCCTGGACCTGGATGTTGTAGGCTTCGTAGCAGTTTTCCTTGAGCCTTGCCGGATCGGAAGGAACATAGGGAAAGCGCTGCACTTGGCGCTTCAGTTCGAGCCGCCCTTCGGGCGCGGCAAAGGGGACGCCGACGGTGCGGAAAGCGGGGCGGCTCTTTTGCGTCGCGCGCGCGCAATCGGCAAAGCTCGTCACCCGCATCCTCTCCTCGCGGATGCGCCCCAGATCGACGTCGGCGAAGGCGATCTCGGGGCCCTTTGCAAAGCGCAGGGTCTCGGCCAGAGGCTCTCCCAATTCGAAGACGCCGGCCTGTCCGTCCCAGGCGAGATCGGTCGTCGACTCGCCGGCGCCGGCGGCCGAATAGGCGTAAGCGGCGATCGCCCGCGCCGACTGGGAGGCGCACAAAAGCCGGCGCATCTCCGCCTTGCCGATGGTTATGTTGCTGGCCGAAAGGTTAAGGAGGATCTCGGCCCCTGCGAGCGCAGCCTCGGTACTCGGCGGCAAAGGCACCCACACGTCCTCGCAGATTTCGATGTGAAAGGTGAAGGAAGGGGCGGCAAAAAGAAGCTCGCTGCCGAACGGCGCCTCGCGCCCGGCAACCCTGATGGTTTCACCCGCGACCGAAGCGCCGGAGGCAAAATGCCGTTTCTCGTAAAATTCGCGGTAATTGGGCAGGTAAATCTTAGGCACGACGCCCAAAAGCGCGCCCCGATGGATGACGACGCCGCAATTATAAAGGCAGCCTTTGGAGCGAAGCGGCGCGCCGACGACAGCGATCGGCAGAAGGCTGCGGCTCGCCTCTATGAGGCGGGCGAGCTGGCGTTCGACCTCGTCGAGAAGCGCCTCCTGAAAAAAGAGATCGTCGATCGCATAGGCCGACAAGGCGAGTTCGGGGAAGAGCAAAAGGGCGGCCCACTCTTTGTCCCCGGCGCGCAAAAGGTTTTCGACCGCTTCGGCGTTGCGCGCCGGCTCGGCGACCGCGCCTTCGGGCACGCAAGCGCCGACGCGCAAGAACCCGTGCGCATAAGGCGAAAAAAACGAGGCCATGGCGCGCTCCCGCCGCTCCTGTCGCTTTCGCTTGATCAAATCTGGCGCTCAATCAAATCTGGGCACCCTTAGTGGATGCGGGCAC
>JAJYIC010000062.1 GCA_021790295.1 Pseudomonadota bacterium
TTCCATCCCAATCGCGTGCGGCTTCGCGCACCGCATCGAAGATGCGCTTTCGCGTCGGCGACAATTCCGCCATTTCGATGACGGTTCCGGGATGGCCTTCGTTGAGGAAATAGACAAAGGGGCCGCGCGGGCTTTCGCCCTCCTGTCCGATCGTCCAGCCGTGCGCGAGGGCTCGTTCCAAAAGCTCGCGATCGTTTTCGGGCCAGCTCGACCAGTGCTGCACCCCCTCATGGCCCGCGGCGAGAAAGTCGCGATACATGCTCGGAGTATCGTCGCGCTGCTCGATGAGTTCGAGCTGCATCTCCCCCGAATTGGCAAGAGCGATCGAGATGTGGATATCATCATACCGGGCGCCTTTGTAGCGAAACGCGGAGAGCGGCAATTTATCGGTGTAAAACCACGGCCCGATGCCGCAGACATCGACCCAGTAGCGCATCGCCTTGTCGATGTCGCGCACGACCATGCCCATTTGCCGCAAAGGTCCGAAAAACCGGCTCACGTCATCCTCCCTTCGGAAATTCTCAGTAGTTTGCGCGCTCTTCGATGCCCGCTCCCCGCTTCGCTACGAGGACCGACCGCTCGAAGGTCATAAAGACGGTTCCATCGGCTTTCTTGCCCGTAGTGCGCACGGTGACGACGCCTTCATCGGGCCTTTTGCGCGACAGGCGTTTCGCCAGAACCTCGCTTTCGCCATAGATCGTATCGCCGATAAACACCGGCGCGAGAAGCTTGATGTCGTTCCAGCCGAGGTTTGCGGTTGCCTTTTGGCTGACGTCGCTGACGCTCATCCCGCAAAGGATCGAGAGGGTGAGGCAGCTGTTGACGAGAGGCCGGCCGAATACCGATTGTGCCGCATAGGCGGCGTCGAAATGAAGGGGATGCTGGTTCATTGTCAAAAGCGTAAACCAGGTGTTGTCCGCCTCGCCGATTGTGCGTCCAGGGCGGTGCTCGTAAATTTCTCCGACCGCGAAATCCTCGTAACAGCGGCCATAGCTTTCGCGCAACCTGCCGGGAGCCACTTCCTTGGCGAAAGCAACCATCGCTCCGATCCTTTCCTCGATGCCGGGACGCAGTCTAGGACGAGAGGGGGAGCGCGGTCGAGAAGCCCTTGCACGCGCGGGAAGCCGGCGCGAGAGTAGCCGCGTAGCCGGCCGCAAGGCCCTCGTGAGCGCTCGATCCGAAGGGCCTTATCGGGTCGCCCGGGCTTAGAGCGCACCCCCCTCAAGGGAGAAGCCGAATGGACCTCGAACCCAAAGGAACGCCTCTTCTCGCCGGAAGGCTTGCGGAGTTCGCTTCGGCGCTCTCGTACGAACGCATTCCTTCCGCGGTCCTCGCGCGCGCAAAGCATCTGATGCTCGACGCCCTCGGCATCGCCTTTGCGTCGACCGGCTTCGATTTCGCCCATCGTTCGCTTTCGGCTTTGCGCGCTTTATCGGGCGCGGGCGAGGTGCCAGTCATCGGTTTCGGGGAATGCCTTTCCTTGCGCGATGCGGCGCTTCTCGACGGCATTCTGATCCATGGCCTCGATTATGACGACACCCACAGCAAAGGCGTCGTCCACCTTTCGGCAAGCCAGCTTCCAACCGTTCTCTGCCTCGGGGCCCATCGCCACGAAAGCGGAAAGGAGGCGCTCGCCGCTTATGTCGCCGGGGTCGAAGCGGCTTCCCGTCTCGGCGCCGTCGCCAAAGGCGGGTTTCACCAGGTCGGGTTTCACCCGACGGGCCTTGTCGGCGCTTTCGGCTCCGCTCTTGCCGCGGGAAAGCTGATGGGCTTGACCCAGGAACAACTCGTGATGGCGCAAGGGATCGCCCTTTCGGCCGCCGCGGGAAGCCTCGAATTCCTCGAAGACGGGGCCTGGACCAAACGCTTTCACGCGGGCTGGGCGGCCCAATGCGGGATCACCGCGGCGGCCCTCGCGCAACAAGGCTTTGTCGGCGCGCGGCGCGCTTACGAAGGCCGTTTCGGGCTTTATCGAAGCCATCTGCAAGAGCGCTTTTGCGAACAGGATCTGGCGCTTGCGGATAAGGGCCTGGGCCAGGTTTGGGAGGTGATGGAGGTCGCGGTCAAACCTTTCCCCGCCTGCCATTTCACTCATGCCTCAATCGATGCCGCGATCGCTCTCGGGCAAGAAGAGCGTTTCGATCCCTCCCTGATCGAAAGGGTGACGGCTCTTCTCCCGGCCGAGGTCATCGGCACCGTCTGCGAACCGCAGGGCAACAAGAAGCGCCCGAAAAACCCTTACGATGCGCAGTTTTCGATTCCTTTTCTCGTCGCGTCGGCGCTATTGCGCGGCCGCTTCACTTTGGCCGAGCTCAGCCCTGAAGCGATCAGAGACCCGGAAATTCTCGCTCTCGCCGACCGCGTCCAATACGAGATCGACCCCGATTCCGGTTTTCCGCGCTGCTATTCGGGCGAGGTTTGCATCGAGACAAAGGACGGGCGGCGCTCTTCGAAGCGCGAGGCGATCAACCGCGGGTCGAGCGAGAAGCCGCTTTCGGAAGAGGAGATCGAGAAGAAATTCCACGACAATGCCGGCCGCGCCCTGGCGCCCGAAAAGGCGCGCGAGATCGCCCGGGCGATCCTTTCTCTCGAAGAAGCGGGCGATCTCATGGTCCTTGCCCGCACCCTTTCGGGGGGGTGAAAGCATGGCTGAGGACGACGAACAGGAGCGACTCATCCTCGAAAGCCTCGGCCGCTTTCTCGAGCGCGAGGTTGCCTCCCATGTGCACGCCCTCGAACACGACGATATCTACCCCGCCGAAATCGTCGAAGGGATGAAAGCCTTGGGGCTTTTCGGCGCCACCATTGCGAGCGAATACGGCGGGCTCGGCCTTTCGGCCACGACTTATGCGAAAATCGTCGAAAGGGTGGCGCGGGTGTGGATGTCGCTTTGCGGCGTTTTCAACTCGCATCTGATCATGGCGGCGGCGGTCGAGCGCTTTGGCACAAAGGAGCAAAAAGAAGCGTTCCTTCCCCGTTTTGCGAGCGGAAGCCTGCGCGGAGGCCTCGCCCTGACCGAACCCGATTGCGGAACCGACCTGCAGGCGATCCGCACCAGCGCGCGGCGCGAAGGCGCGGAATACCGCATCAACGGCACCAAGACCTGGATCTCGAACGGGATTTACGGCGAGATCTTCGCCCTTCTCGTCAAGACCGATCCCGAGGCCCTGCCGCGCCACCGCGGGATGAGCCTTTTTCTCGCGCAAAAAGGCCCGGGCTTTGCGGTCGGGCGAAAGCTCGAAAAGCTCGGATATAAAGGGATCGATTCGGCCGAACTCGTCTTTCGCGATTATCTGATCTCGGCCGATCGCCTGATCGGCGGCAGCGAGGGGCGCGGGCTTCAGCACGCTCTCGCGGGCCTTGAACTCGGGCGCATCAATGTCGCTGCGCGCGGCGTCGGCCTCGCCGAGGCCGCTCTAGAAGAGGCTGTTCGTTACAGCCAGATGCGCAAAACCTTCGGCAAGCCGATCGCCGAGCATCAGGCGATCCAGTTGAAGCTCGCCGACATGGCGACCGAGGTGTTGGCGGCCCGTCTTTTGACCGAAAACGCCGCGCGCGCCTACGACAGAGGCGAACGCTGCGACATGGAAGCGGGGATGGCGAAGCTTTTTGCTTCCGAGGCGGCGATCCATGCGAGCCTCGAAGCGATGCGCATTCACGGCGGTTACGGCTATTCGAAAGAGTTCACCGTCGAAAGGCTTTACCGCGACGCGCCCCTTCTCGCGATCGGAGAGGGCACCAACGAACTGCAGCGCGTCATCATCGCCCGCCAGCTCATCGCCCGCAACCGGGTGTGACCCCGGGTGTGAGAAGGCGAAAAAGCGATGCTTCCCCTTAACGGCCTTCGCGTCGTCGCCATCGAACAATATGGCGCCGGGCCTTACGGTTCGATGCAACTCGCCGATCTTGGCGCCGATGTCATCAAGATCGAAAACCCGGCCGAAGGGGGCGACATGGCGCGCCGCGTCGGGCCGTTCTTTGCCGGTCCCGGGGAAAGCTATTTCTTTCACAGCTTCAACCGCAACAAAAGGAGCCTCGCGCTCGATCTCAAAAAACCGCAGGCGCGCGAGGTGCTTCTGGCGCTTGCCCGGCGCGCCGACGCCTTTCTCGACAATCTGCGCGGCGATTTGCCGGACAAGCTGGGGCTCACTTACGCGGCGCTTTCCCCCGCCAATCCGCGTCTCGTCTGCACCCATCTTTCGGCTTATGGGCGAAAAGGCTCGCGCGCCGGATGGCCCGGTTACGATTATCTGATGCAGGCCGAAGCGGGGTATCTTTCCCTGACCGGAGAGCCCGAAGGCCCGCCCGCGCGCATGGGGCTTTCGATCGTCGATCTGATGACCGGGCTTTTTGCCGCTTTCGCCCTTCTCGCCGGCGTCATCGACGCGCGCGCTACGGGGCGCGGGCGCGATCTCGACGTCAGCCTTTTCGACTGCGCTTTGCAGAATCTTTCCTATCTTGCGACCTGGTATTTGAACGCGGGCCACCTTCAAGGCCGCGAGCCCAATTCCGCCCACCCTTCGCTGGTGCCGAGCCAGCTTTACCGCACCCTTGACGGCTTTCTTTTCATCATGTGCAACAAGGAGAAGTTCTGGCCGATCCTGTGCGAGCGCCTCGGCCATCCGGAATGGGCAAAAGACCCGCGTTTCGAGACCTTCAAAGAGCGTTTGCAAAACCGCGCGCTTTTGAACGCGCTTCTGGAAGGCGCGTTTTCGACGCGAACCACAAAAGAGTGGCTTCTCCATTTTGCCGGCAGGGTTCCGGCCGCAGCCGTCAACGACATAGGCGCCGCTCTCGAAAACCCGTTTCTAAGCGAAGGCGGCCGCATCCGCGGTTACGAACGCCCGGGCTTGCCGGCGACAAGGATGGTCGCGCCTCCCGTTCTTAGCGGCGAAGAGCCGCGTTTCGCCGCCGCCCCTGCTCTCGGCGCCGACAGCGAGGCGGTCCTTGGCGAGTGCGGGTTTTCGCCCGGCGAGATCGCCGCGCTCAGGGCGCAAAAAGTGATTTAAGCCGCGCCTTTAGCCCGCATTTCTCACACGGGGCTCGGGCAAGGCTTGCGGCGCCGCCGGCTCTATTGCAGGCAAGGCGTCGACCCTCTCGTCCTCTTTCAAGGCGGCGGGGATCGATTTGCTCGTCTTGGCGCCCATCTCCTTCAACTGCTCGACCCGGCGGACGAGATTGCCGCTGCCGCTCTTCAGTTTGTTGAGAGCGCCGTCATAAGACCCGCGCGCCTGGTCGAGGCGGCGGCCAAGTTCTTCCATATCGCCGAGAAAGCCGACGAATTTGTCGTAAAGCCTGCCCGCCCGGGCGGCGATTTCTTCGGCGTTTTGGTTGCGCCGTTCGACCTGCCAGAGGCTTGCGACCGTGCGCAGCGCGATCATCAAGGTGGTGGGCGTCGCAAGCGCGACATTCTCTTCGGCGGCAAACGCGGCAAGGCTCGGGTCGCCTTTGAGGGCTTCGGCGAGAGCCGCCTCGATCGGCACAAACATGATGACGTAATCGAGCGCGGAGAGCGCCACGGTTTGATAAGCCTTTTCGCCGAGAGAGCGGATGTGTCCCCGCATCGATGCGAGGTGCCGGCTCAAAGCCGCGCTCTTTTCGGCGTCGCTCAGGGCGTTGACGAAAATTTCGAAATCGGTCAGCGAAACCTTCGAATCGACGATCACGCGCTTTCCGCCCGGAAGATTGACGACGACGTCGGGGCGCAACTGCGACCCGTCCTCTTTACGATAGCTTTCCTGCCGCGAATATTCTTCGCCCTCTCTGAGGCCCGAACTTTCGAGGATCTTCGAAAGGATCATCTCCCCCCACGCGCCTTGCACCTGGCTATTACCTTTGAGCGCTTTTGTCAGATTTTGCGTTTCCGCGCTCATCGACAGGCTGCGCGCGGAAAGCTCTTTGATCTGCTCTCCGAGGGCGGCGCGGTCTTTTGCGGTTTCGGCATGCGCAGTTTGCAGCCCTTGCTGAAAAGCGAAAAGGTTGTCGCGAAGAGGGACGAGCAGGCTTTCGACCTGTTCCTTGTTGTGTTTGCTAAAGCTTTCGCCATGGCGGTTCATGATCTCTTCGGCGAGGACCTTGAACTCGTTTGCCATTCTTTCTCGCGCTTCGGTGAGGAGGGCGAGTTTCTCCTCGGCCCTTTGCCGCTCCTGGGAGAGAGCCTCGGCGGCAGACGCGAGTTGCCGTTCGGCCTCGGCTTTGGCGTTGCGCAAACTGTCGAGCTCTCTTTCCCCTCGCGCGAGCTTTCGCTTCAAGGAAATAAGCGCCAGGAGAGCGGCGAGAAGAAAAGCCCCCAAAGCCGCCACGAAAGCATCAGGAAGCCCGGCAGTCATCGCCATCCCCCTTTGCCGCGGTTGCTTTTCGGCGTTCGCCTGTTGCCGGAACGCGCTTTCATTTTCCCCACTTTATTTTAAGGCTCAAGCGGGCGGCAAGCGCTCAAGGGGGTTTTGCCCCTTCGGCTCCGGTCGAGCCGAAACCCCCTTCTCCGCGTTCCGTCAACCCGGAGAAGCTGGTGACGAAGCGGAGTTCGGGCCGCGCGATGCGGGTAAAGAGAAGTTGGGCGATGCGCTCTCCGGGCTCGATCCGCACCGCGCTCGAAGGGTTGCGGTTCCACGCAGAGATGAGGTAAGGGCCTTCGTAATCGGCGTCGATGACGCCGACGAGATTGCCGAGAACAAGGCCCTCTTTATGACCGCGGCCTGAACGCGGCAAGACGAGCGCGCACCAATCGGGGTCTTTGATCTTGAGGGCAAAGCCGCAGGAGAGAAGAGCCGCCGGGCTTTGCGGTTGGAGGACGAGAGCCTCCTCGACGCAGGCGTGAAGATCGATTCCCGCCGCAAGCGAAGAGCCGCGATACGGAAAGCCCCAGGAGGGAAGCCGCGGATCGAGGATCCTCAACTCGACCGCGGCGAGGGTTTCGCTCATAAGGGTTTCCGCGCTCCGCTCGGACTGCGGCTCTCTTCGGCGAGCGCCGCCGCGATCCGTTCGGCAAGCCTTTGCCCGACTTCGCGCTTTGTCATCTCCGGCCACTCTTCGATCCCGTCGGCGCGCACGAGGGTGATGCGATTGCTGTCGCCGCCAAAGGTGCCCCTTTCGGCCGAGACGTCATTGGCGAGGATCCAGTCGCAGCCTTTGCGGGCGCGTTTGCTGCGGGCATTTTCGAGGAGGTTTTGGGTCTCTGCGGCAAAGCCGATGACGAGAGGCGGGCGCCCGCTCGCGCGGCCGGCGATCGAGGCGAGGATGTCGGGGTTTTCGACAAGGCTCAAGCGAGGCGCGCCCGATTCGGTCTTTTTAAGCTTTTGCGGGGCGACGGCCGCGATCGCCCAATCGGAGACGGCGGCGGCCATGACGGCGACATCGACCGGCAAAGAGCCTTCGCAAGAGCGGAGCATTTCCGCCGCGGTTTCGACCGGGACGACCGTCACTCCGGCGGGATCGGGCTCCGCGGTCGGGCCTGAGACGAGAACGGTTTTGGCGCCTGCGGCCGCAAGCGCGGCGGCGATCGCGTGCCCCTGTTTGCCCGAAGAGCGGTTCGAAAGATAGCGCACGGGATCGATCGGCTCTCGCGTCGGACCGCTCGTCACCAAAGCCTTTCGGCCTTTCAAAAGCTGCGAACGGGAAAAGAATGCCTCGATCGCGGCGAGGATTTCGCCGGGCTCGGCCATGCGCCCCGCGCCGACCTCGCCGCAGGCAAGCTCTCCCGCTCCGGGCCCGACCCGGATCACGCCGCGGCCTTCGAGAGTGGCGAGGTTCGCCTGCGTCGCCGGATGCGCCCACATCATCGCATTCATCGCCGGCGCCACGAGGATGGGCTTATCCGCGGCGAGAAGAGTGGCGGTCGCGAGATCGGAAGCGAGCCCCAAAGCCATGCGCGCCAAAAGATCGGCGCTCGCGGGAGCGACGACGATCAGCTCGGCCTCGCGCGAAAGGCGGATATGCCCCATCTCGCTTTCTTGCGTCAGGGAAAAAAGCTCGCTGTAGACCTTGTTTTCGGACAGCGAAGCGAGCGAGAGAGGAGTGACGAAATGATGCGCGGCTGCCGTCATGATCGAGCAGAGAGAGGCTCCGCGCTCGCGCAGCCGGCGAACCAGTTCGAGGGTTTTGTAGGCGGCGATCCCGCCCGAGACGATCAAGAGAATGCGCCGATCCTGCAACACGTCCTGTCCTCCGCGCCCCGTCTTTGCCTCAATATGTTATCGAGTCAAAAAAAGCGCGAGAGCGATCGCGACAAGCGCCGCCGCGGCGACCCAGAAGGGCAAAAGCAGGCGCGCCACATGCCTTGCCCTTTCTGCGGCCTCTGCCGCAAGGCTTTCGGCGTGCATCAGGACCCCTTCGCGCGCCCAGCTTTCGCCGAGGGCTTCGAACTGCCGCACGAGATGCGGCAGGCGGGCGATGGTTTCCCCGATTTCGGTCGAGAATGCGCGCAGCCGCGCTTCGGGACCCCGGCTTTCCCGGAGCCAGCTTTCGATCAAAGGCCGCGCCAAAGCCCAGATGTTGACCGAAGGGTCGAGGCGGCGCCCGATCGCCTCGACCTGAACCATGGTCTTTTGCAACAACAGGAGCTGCGGCTGGGTTTCCATCTCGAACTGGCCGGTGACGCGGAAAAGCTGGGCCAAAAGGCGGGCGATCGAAATCTCTTCGAGAGGCTTGCCGAAGATGGGTTCGCCGATCGACCGGCAGGCCTGGGTAAAAGCGGCGACCGAACGGCGCGGCGGCACATAGCCCGCGGCGAAATGAACCTCGGCCACCCTCCTATAATCGTGTTTGAGAAAACCGATCAGCATGTCGGCGAGAAAGGATCGGGTGTCGGGATCGAGACGGCCCATGATGCCGAAATCGACGGCCGCAATACGGCCTTCCTCATCGACGAAAAGGTTTCCCGGGTGCTGATCGGCGTGAAAGAAGCCGTCGCGAAAGACCTGGTTGAAAAAGACGGCGCCCGCTTTTGCCAAAAGCGCGCCGATGTCGTGCCCGGCGGCGAGAAGCGCCTCGCGGTCGTCGATGCGGATGCCGCGGACCCGTTCGAGGGTAAGGACGCTCTGCCCGGTGCGTTCCCAATCGACAAGGGGAATGCGCAGGCTTTGGTCGCCGGCGAAATTCTCGACAAGTTCCGAGGCTGCGGCGGCTTCGAGCCTTAAATCCATCTCGAGTTCGACGACTTCGGCGAGCGTCTCCACCACCTCGACCGGTTTGAGGCGGCGGGCGGAAGGGGCAAAGCGTTCGAGAAGCCGGGCAAGCCAGCGGAAGAGATCGAGATCGCGGGCAAAAGCAAGCGCAATGCCGGGCCTCAACACCTTGACCGCGACCTCGCGGCCATCGGCGGTGCGGGCAAAATGGACCTGGGCGATCGAGGCGGCCGCTACCGCCTTCTCTTCGAAAGCGGCGTAAAGACTTTCGAGCGGTCTTTTGAACTCGGCCTCGATGATCGCCTTTGCCGCGCTTGCGGGAAAGGGCGGAAGGCGGTCCTGAAGGCTTGCGAGATCGGCGGCGATCTCTTCGCCGAGAAGGTCGGCGCGGGTTGAAAGGATCTGCCCGAGCTTGATAAAGCTCGGGCCCAGGCGTTCGAGGGCGGCGGCGAGGCGCGCTCCCGGCCTTTCCTCCGCTCCTTTGCGCCTCTGCCTGAAGCGGCGCCAAAGGCGCAGGAAAGGGCTCGCGCGCGCGGCCTTTTCGGCGGGAAGAAACGCCTCGTTTTCGATGAGGATGAGGCCGATGCGCCAGCCGATGCGGAGAACGCGGCCGAGATTGCGGGCGCTCTTCAGAGCCGCAAACATGGGCGGGACGGATTCAGAGGCGCCAGGCCGAAAAAAGCGCCGCGACGCCGCCCGTCAGGTTGCGGTATTTGACCTGGCCGAGCCCTGAGGCGGCGATCATTTCGACAAGCGCGCTTTGCCGCGGAAATTGCCGGATGCTGTCGGCGAGATAAAGATAGGCTTCGCGATCCCCGGTGACGATCTCGCCGATCAGCGGCAGGATCCGGAAGCTGTAGAAATCGTAAAGCCCTTGCAGGACGGGAGCCGCTTGCGGGGTGAATTCGAGCGCGAGAAAGCGCCCTCCGGGCCGCAAGACCCGGCGCGCTTCGGCGAGAGCCCGGTCGATCCGGTTGATGTTGCGAAGGCCGAAGGCGATCGTATAAAGATCGGCGCTCCTTTCGCGGAAAGGCAGGCTTTCGGCGTCCCCGCAAACCCATTCGATCCCGG